>CAMUQE010000110.1 GCA_947096075.1 Veillonella parvula
CATTCAGTAAACATATAGCTAGTTAAATTGAGGGAAGAAGAAATAGAACTAGTTATAACCTCTCTATAGAATACGTGATATAATTAAGCTAGTCTTTTTAATACGAGGTATATATGAGTAAAAGAAATTTAAAACCTTCTGGTGAAGATTGGGTACAGTTAATAGCAGGCATTGGTTTCATTGTTTTATTAATTGTCATAAATATAGTAGATCCTACGTTTTATCCGACCATGTGGCACTTGGCAACGAGTGGCTCTATGGAGGAGGTAGCGGAGTATATTCAAAGCTTTGGTCCCATGGCCATGGTGGTGAGTATGGTCCTCGATATTTTTGTTAATGCTGTAGGATTCTTGCCATCCATTTTTATTTCAACTGCAAATGGTTTGGTATTCGGTTTGTGGCCAGGCATCATTATTTCTTGGCTAGCAGAAACAATTGGGGTAGTTATTAGCTTTTATATTATGCGTTACTTTTTGCGTGATACAGCGGACAAGTTGATTGCCAAGAGTACGGTATTGATGAAAGTAGATGATTTCTCTGGTAAAAATGGTTTTGTGGTTATGTTATTTGCCCGGTCCTTACCATATTTTCCGTCTGGTGTCATCACTGCATTAGGCGCCATTAGTAAGATTAAACCGAGAGATTATATCTTAGCGAACTTAATCGGTAAGTTCCCATCTACAGCTTTAGAAGTGGCTATTGGTACAGATATTGTAAACTTCCAAGAAAATATGGGACGCTTAGGTATTATCGTTATTGTTGCTGGCATAGTGTACTTTATACTATGGAAAGTGTACAAGAGCTATATGGATAAGAAAAACGCAGAGCAAGAACACGATCCTAATGCGTAACCATTTCTAATCTTAGTCAAAATCTTCAACTTAGTATATATGAAAGAGGCGATAGTATGAGCTTTTCTCTTCCTGAACGTGTAACTTTGAAAGGTCCTAATTTTATTCGTGAAGTATTTGAACGTGGTGTAGGTGTGGAAGGTTTTATCAGCTTTGGTATTGGTAATCCTGCGCCAGAAGCAATTCCTGTAGAGGTCATCGAAAAGGCTTTTGATGAAGTGGTTCACTCTAACCCTATGAGTCTTTTACAATATGGTCCTATGCAAGGTGATGCGCATCTTGCTGAACTTACGTTGGAACGTCTTGTAAATACACATAAGATGAATCCTAACGGACAAGGTCTCATTATTTCTAATGGAGCGGGTCAATTACTAGGTCTTGTACCGATTACCGTATTAGAACCAGGCGATGAAGTTTATATGGATGAATTTACTTTCACTAGTGCTATCAATTCTGTACGTAATATGGGTGGTAAAGCATTAGGTGTTAAAACTGATGAGCACGGTATGATTCCAAGTGAGTTAGAAAAAGCGGCTCAATCTGGTAAAGGTAAATATATTTATCTAATTCCTAACTTTCAGAATCCAACAGGCATTACTATGCCTTTAGAACGCCGTAAGGAGATTTACGCTATAGCATCTAAATATGATTTATTTATCTATGAAGATGACCCATATGGTGAAATTCGTTTTGCTGGCGAATATATCCCAACATTTAAATCTTTTGATACCGAAGACCGCGTTCTTTATGCAGGTTCTTATTCTAAGACATTATCTGCCGGCTTGCGTGTAGGCTTTTTATTTGGTCCAGCTAAGGTAATTGAGGCTATCCAAGCATTGAAAAATAATACGGCAGGGCAAATGCCGTTGGTTACTCAAAAAGTTGTAGCTAAGGTCCTTGATACTATCGATTATGATGCACATTTGGATAATGTGCGTAAAGTATATAAAACAAAGTGTGATGCATTACTTAACGCTTTTGAAAAGTATGCGAGCTCTAAAGTTAAATTAACGAAACCTACAGGTGGTATGTTTGCATGGATGACAATGCCTGAGGATGTAGATTGTGATGTATTTTTTGAAACTTGTATGGATCGCAATGTAGGAATTATTAAATGTGGTGCCTTTGCAGCAGATGGAGCAGGGGAAGGTCATGCATTTCGCTTGAGCTATACTGTGCCAACTGTAGATGAAATCACGAAGGGCATGGAAATTCTTGGTTCTTTAACTAAAGAATTCTGTGGCGAGTAATATATTGATAATTTTTGATATAACGTGATACAATGTAAGCGTAGATACATTGTGTTTACCATATAAAAAAGTTTTTAATATAGATGTGAGGTATAGCCTCAAAGAAAGTAGGTGTTTACTATGGGTTGCGGTAGCAGCAGTGATTGTGGCGGATGCCCATCTCAATCTTCTGGTTGCGGTGGTGGCGCGCCTCAACAACCTCAAGATCTTACAGCTCAATTACACGAGCTTAGTTCTGTTAAACATGTAATCGGCGTAGTATCTGGTAAAGGCGGCGTAGGTAAATCCTCCGTTACTAGCTTGATGGCCATTACAATGGCGCGTAAAGGTTACAAAGTCGGTATCCTCGATGCGGATATTACGGGTCCTTCCATTCCTAAGATGTTTGGTATCAAGGAAAAAGCGTATGCCGACGAAATCGGTATGTATCCTGTAAAATCCAAAGGTGGTATTGACGTTATGTCTGTTAACCTTCTTTTGGAAAATGATACTGATCCTGTTTTATGGCGTGGTCCTATTCTAGGCAATGTTGTAAAGCAATTCTATACAGATGTTATTTGGAAAGACATCGACTATTTATTCGTTGATATGCCACCAGGAACAGGTGACGTAGCGATTACTGTATACCAATCTTTGAAATTGGATGGTATTATCATCGTTACATCTCCTCAAGACTTGGTATCCATGATTGTTGAAAAAGCAGTAAAAATGGCTGATTTAATGCAGGTACCTATTATTGGTGTTGTGGAAAACTACTCTTACTTCCATTGCCCAGATAACGGTAAGGATTACCAAATCTTTGGTGAAAGCCACATTGAAGAAATCCTTCAAAAGTACGGTCTTTTATTGTTAAACCGTTTACCAATTGATCCAACTATTGCAAACCTTTGCGACCAAGGTGATATTGAGTCTATCGAAAAAACAAACTTAGAGAACGTATCTCTACCTGAATAGGATTTATATGATAATGAAAGCTGTGCATACTTTGTGATGCACAGCTTTTTCTCACATCTTTTTATCTTGAACTATATTATATTTATGATAAGAAGATATAAATATATTTTTTGAGTTTTTTCCTATGTAGGAGGTATGTGTATGAAAAAACTATTAAACTGGATTATTCCAGCGGCCTTCGGGTTAGGCCTTTGGTTTATTCCAACTCCAGAGGGGCTAACTCCTCAGTCTTGGCATTTATTCGCCATCTTTGTAGCTACAATCGTAGGCTTTATTACTCAGCCATTACCGATTGGTGGCGTATCCATCGTTGTTATTACTGTGGCTGCTTTGACAGGTACGTTGAAAATTAGCGAAGGCATCTCTGGTTTTGCTAACTCTGCTATCTGGTTGATCGTAGGCGCTTTCTTATTCTCTCGTGGCTTTATTAAAACTGGTTTGGGGAAACGTATTGCTTATAACTTGATTTCTGCTTTTGGTAGCAGTTCATTACGTTTAGCATACGCATTGGCTTTATCTGATTTAATTTTGGCTCCAGCAACACCTTCTAACACAGCTCGTGTGGGTGGCGTTATCATGCCAATTACTACAAGCTTGGCAAAAGCTTTTGGTTCTGAACCACAAAATGGCCCTCGTAAAATTGGTTCCTTTTTGATGCAATCTATTTATCAAGTTAATACAATTACATCTGCTATGTTCCAAACATCCATGGCTGGTAATACCTTGGTGGCGGCTTTAGCACTTCAATCCTTTGGCATTGGCATTACTTGGGGGGATTGGGCTATGGCAGCAATTGTTCCTGGTATCATTGCATTGATTATTATGCCGTACTTCATTTACAAAGTATATCCACCTGAAATTAAAGACGCTCGCGAAGCGCAACAAATGATTCGTGAAGAGTTAAAAGGTCTTGGTAAAATGAGCTTCCAAGAATGGGTTATGCTTGGCGTATTTATTTTAGCCTTAGTATTATGGGCCACTTCACAATTCACAAAACTTGATGCGACAACAGTTGCCTTTTTGGGTATTTCCATTTTGCTTGCTACAGGTGTTCTTATTTGGGATGATGTTAAGAGTGAAAAAGGTGCTTGGGATACATTGGTTTGGATGGGGACTTTGATGGGCTTTGCCGGGTTCCTTTCTAAATTAGGCTTTATTAAATGGGCTACAGTTCAAGTTGGTGGCTATATCCCAGAAGGTTCTTGGGTAATTGCTTTTGTTGTAGCAGTTCTTGTTAACACATATGCACATTATGTATTTGCATCTTTGACAGCACATATTTCTGCAATGTTCGTAGCATTCTCTGCTATAGCTATCTCTGCAGGTGCACCACCAATGTTGACATTATTGATGATTGCATTCACATCTAACTTGTGTATGTCTTTGACTCACTATGCAGCAGGTCCATCTCCAGTAATCTTTAATACTGGTTATGTTCCTCAAAATACATGGTGGAAACTCGGTTTCTTTACATCTGTAATCAACTTAATCATCTTCATGGGTCTTGGCTCTGTATGGATGAAGTTGATCGGTATGTGGTAAGACTAGGTACTATAAATTTTTATATGTGTAATGTATTTAACTTTAGGATCTCTTAGATAAAAGTTAAATGTAAATTACAATGTATGGTGAAAGCCGTCCCGTTAGGGGCGGCTTTTTTATGATAAAATATGAGTAGTTAATAGATAATTAATGTAAATATTGTAAAATAATATAAATAATAAATTATTCAAGCTAAATGTACAAATCTTATATGATTTGTACATAGGAGGGACCTATGAAGTTTGATAATGAACAGTTACTAAAATATATTGGCGCTTGTACATCTCCGTATCACACAGTAGATACAAGTTTACAAATGTTATTGGACTCGGGTTTTACAGAGCTCAGTTTAGAAGATGAGTGGCAGTTAGATTCTGGTTCTTATGTAGTTAATGTGTTTGGCACCACTTTATTTGCCTTTCATATAGGAAAGAAACCAGAACATACATTACGTATTGCGTCAGCTCATACAGATTTTCCTGCTATTCGTGTTAAACCTAATCCTATAACATCTGTGAAAGGATATACAAAGTTAAATGTAGAAATGTATGGCGGTCTTATCGAAAATACATGGCTTGACCGTCCACTAGGTGCAGCAGGTACGGTTGTGTTAAAAGGAAAAAATGCCTTTGATGTAGATTCTGTTTTAGTCGATACAAAACGGCCTATCGCAATTGTTCCAAATCTAGCCATTCATATGAATCGTTCTGTTAATGATGGGGTTAAACTAAATCGTCAAAAAGAAATGCTTCCTATATTGACGATGGAACGTAATAATGAAGATAATCCTACAAAACTTTTAAATAATAGAAATAATCCAAGTTTATTCCCAGAATCAGATACTCAATACGATGAGTGGACAAAGTTTTTAGCTGATGAAGTAGATTGCGATCCTTCCGAAATATTATCTTATGAAATGACGTTATATCCTACGGAACAAGGCTGTGTACTCGGTACGGAAGGTGACTTCATTAGCTCACCTCGTTTAGATAATTTAACATCTTGCTTTGGTGTATTATCTGGTATTATTCAAGCTCGAAAAACGAATGTCAATGGTGTTCGTTGTACTATACTCTTTGATAACGAAGAGGTGGGCAGTCGTACAAAACAAGGTGGGGCGGGTATGATATTACCAAATCTCATTAAACGCGTGTATGACGCATTAGGATATTCTAATCAAGAGATGGACAGTTTTATTTCTAAAGGTTTTATGATTTCCTCCGATGTGGCTCACGGATTACATCCAAACTATCCAGAGAAAAATGATATTACGAATATTCCTGTACTTAATAAAGGGTTATCCCTCAAGATTGCATGTAGCCAATCTTACGCCGGAGATGCTAAGGCCATTGCTATCGTTAAAGGTCTTTGTGAAGAAGCGGATGCACAGTATCAGATTTATGTAAATCGTTCAGATACTCCAGGTGGATCTACTGTAGGTTCGATTTCATCAGCTATGTTACCGATGCGTACTGTTGATGTAGGCTTGCCACTTTTAGCCATGCATTCTGCAAGAGAATTGATGGGGGCAGCTGATCAAGAGCAATTAAATCGATTAATGAATCACTTTTTAGGTGACAAATGATATAAAAAAGAATTAATTCGATGTGCATTATTAAAAGACATATGATTTTTTGTAATGAACAGTAAAAAATATA
>CAMUQE010000111.1 GCA_947096075.1 Veillonella parvula
TAGCCGTCGTAATGACCTCTTTATGCTTGTTCATAATTGGATAATGAACAAGTCCGATATATAAATTAGCCAATACTATATCTCCTAAATTCTAAACTAACCTTCATTAACATACATTGCCATCATATCCATTACGAAGCACTAGACCGTACGCCAGCACTACCAAATCCAGATTTCTGTCCTATGGAAGACGCCTTTTTACTTCTATTGCGTTCATAACTTCTATAAAAGCTCCGCCCCATAGCGCTATGTACATTCGACCCTGATGCGGTATATACATAGGGCTCCTCATACGTTTGTAATGGTGCTGCTATGCGATATGTCATGGTTCGTCCATCCATGCGTGCAGTAGGTGGATTAAAGCCGTGAAATATATAATATCCTGCAGCAATACTTGGTAAGAGCCCTGCTAGCCCCGCATCCCACACCAAATTGCCACTATTATCACGGTGAAAGGTAACGGATCGATTATCGTCGTATAAGGCTGTTTCTTTCCCATCACCATGATTTAATAAAGAATACCGGTTTCCTTGGTTATCCTTTAATCGAACCTCCCCTTCATTTGCTTCTGGGTAAACCTTGTCGCACACAGCATAGGAGATATCATTCCAGTAGGAATATACACCTACAAGACCAGCAACGGTAGCGAAAGCACCTGTAAGGTATATGGTTTTCTTACTTGGCTTATACATAAAACGCTCCCTTAGTGCACAGCACCGCTAATAACAAGAGCAAGACCTACGAAGATGCCAAATACAAGAATACCAGCCGCTGTATTACCACGCATAATTTCTTCTGATAATTTATATTTACGATGCCAAATATTGATAAACATATAGCCTGTTACAAATAATACAATGCCAAGTACGGCATATACAATACTAGCTACGATGCCATGTAACAAGGATGTATCAGCTGTAGCCACGGCAGGGGACATGATAACAGCGCGCAAAATTTCACCGATACCGATAAATGATCCCGCTGAAAGCCACGCCACAGCACAGTTACCACGCTTAATTTCTTCACTAAATTTTCCAGGTACGAAGAAATCGATAACCGTGTTCGCTGTCAACATCAGCATAATGCCAAAACAAGCATAAAAAATTGTCAATAATACATCTGGTATATAAATCATAATAAGCCTCCTAATAATATAATTTTGTATTGGATGTGTTGTTAGAGTTGCTGGTAGGATACAATCGTTCGCGTCCCGTATTATCCCCTAGGCGAACCATGGTCGCATAGTTATCGAGTATATGAGAGCTGATTAATGTACGATCAATAATTTTCCAATCCTCTTGTGTCAATTTTGATTGTTCACATACCTTAACCTTAGTTTGTCCATCCGTATTGGTAATGATATACACCAAGTCCCCAGAATAAAATACAATAACTTCATGTCCCTCTTCTAAGTTATCCCGCTCATTCTTAATATCACCATTCACAGAATCAATCAAGTCTAATGCGGTGCTAACAGGATCTAGTGTAGACGTGTATACATAGTCACTATCCGAATCTGTTTTTGTATAATATGCAGATGTGTCATGCATATGTTCTTTTGCCGTATAAGGCACTCCAAACATAGCGCGTATACTATGCCAAGACAAATCATTGTCCGACCAAAATAGAAATAGTAAAAATAGTACACTATACCCCACGCCAACAGCAATAGATCCAAACCTCTTTTTCATTGATTTGTTACGCATCTTTTGCTTAATAGCTTGAGCGGCTGCATCATTACAAAGACGAATGTTCACCAAGGGCACTCGTGATCCTTCGGCAAACATTTTTTTACCTTCAAACCACTCTTCTTCAAAGAATACACTAGCACCACCTTCACAAGGTAGCTGATATTCTCTATATCCTGCGCGGTCCCCTACGGAGGCACCACTTTCACCATCCACATCGACAACCTTTTCTAATCCGATTTGATGTAATGTAAAATCTTTCCCCGGCCGTGTATGAAAGGATGTTCTAGATACGGTACACCATTCATTATCATTGTACTCAATGGTTAACCATATTTTATCGATTCCCTCAACAGCCTCTAGTCCATATTCATGCCAATAATCACCTGGTGATTTTGTCATAGACGGCTGGCCCCTATAGGATTGTTCCTTATCTGCTTTTGGAATAATCTCTATGTATTTAATTTTCTCAGTGATTACATAGCGGCTGCCATGAACCTCTAAGACATCATAACAATTAAATTCCATACACACCCTCGCTAAAGTAGACATAAGCACGACTGCTACTAAATACACCTATTATCATTCGTTTGCCCATACTATATGGTCACAAATTTCATAGTATTTCGCTTACTCTATTAATAATGGTACAAAGTATGCTTCTGTACCAGCTATCTCTTCCGGAGAAAAACGGCATCCTACCGCGGAAGCTTGATCACCAAGCATAAAACAGGATAAGGTTAAAAATCCATCTTTCACTCCACAATCCACTGTATGAGTAAAACGTTTCTGCTGTATAAAATCTTGATACATAACCTTTTTACTATCACGACAAATGATATCGTCATAGTTATCAACTAGCTTTTCCATGTAAAGCTCAGATGTATCACCATGCTTTTGAACAACTTGTACATGTCGTCCTTCACGGCCCCAAATCTCCTTTTGAATATAAAGGCCATCATCAAGAGAGGAAAAATCATTTTCAAAATAGGATGGTGCCAAATAACGCTCGATGATATCTCGATCTGGTTTCGTAAAAAATTGATCTGTTAAATACAATGCATATACTAAGGACATAAAGGATTTATTTTGTAAAATAATTGACTCTGGAGGATTAAAAAGAGCAAATGTATTATCCTCGTAAAGATCTAAGAACATCTCACCCAAAGGTTCATCATCAGGCGTCCGCTCATCAATCAAAAGCTCCATAGGATGTAATCGATACAATAGAGTCGCATGACTACCATCTGCTAAAGGAATGCCCTCATCATCAATCTTCATATCATAAAAGGATAGAAATCGCGTGTCAGCCTCAGGGCAAGCCGATTTTAATTCATTCATAAGGAATTGTGTTGTACCGTAATCTTCAAAATAATCATGAAAACAAGAGAATACAAAAGCCTCCTTAGATGGGCAACCTCCATTTGCTATCATAGACTCATATACATCTCTACCATACTTAGCAGATAATACGGCATTGTACATACGTTTTAAAAATATACGCAACTCTTCACGACAGGCTTTATTAGGATGTTTTCGTCCTACATAATTAGCTGCAATTTCATTAGCATAATAGCTCTCAATAAGAAAACACGGCGTATCTGCATTAAGTTCTACCATGCGCAAATTGCCATTTACATCGAGAACAAAATCAAAGCGAGATAACCACGTCGGTAACCCTAAGGCATTCGACTTATGTAAATAAGGAATTAAATTGTCTGGCATATCCATGTTTCGTGCAAAATCATCTGGGGCCATTTGAAATACTTTTGCAGCTTTACAAAATATTTGAAATAATCTACGTGAAGCATGGCGAATTTCATCGTAAAAGTCGGATGAAAAGGCCTGCATAGACAATGACGGATAACGATCATCATACCCTTCATATTCCACGAAATTAAATATATTTCTATCAAGCTCATCAATATAGGATTTCATTGTTCATCCTTTCATTAAGAGGCACCGCTCGAAGTTCGAGCCCCTACACTACCAAAGCCATACTTTTCACCAATTCTATGTGCCCGACTACTCGTTTTAGTATTGTAACGATTTCTAGTCATCTCATTAATAGTCCTAGCCACTCTTGCACTATTAGATTTGCTAGCGCCTGTATTTGCATCAAAAGATGTAAGTGGCGATGTAGCACGATAGGTCATACTGGGTGCATCCATATATGCCGTTGGAGCTGAAAAGCCATGGAACGCATAGTAACCTACCGCCAAAGTTGGAATCAAACTAGCTAAGCCTGCATCCCATATAATATTGCCTTTCTCATCACGATGAAAGGTAACAGATTTTTCTGCATCATCATAGAGCGCAGTTTCTTTTCCATCACCGTGATTAATCAAGGTATAGCTTTTACCTTCATCATCAACGAGCCGTACTTCACCATTATTTAATTCTGGTTTGACCACATCACATAGAGCATAGCTAACATCGTCCCAATACGAATAAGCGCCTACTAGAGCTGCTATAGATGTAAAGGCTATGGCTATGTAAACAGTATTCTTACTTGGTTCATACATATAATATTCCTTCGTTTGATTTCGTAACTGAAATCAATACTATATCAATCTTTTATTATATTTGATAACGTCTTACGACCCTGCTTATTCTTTAACTCCACCATATACGCATATCGTAACAATATTTCACTGTCATTTCTAATAGTCGCTATACGCCTATCCTCCGAATCTGACAAGTTTTTTAATTGCCCCACTTCAACATACGTAGTGCCATTAACCACACTAATAACAGATACATCTTTAGTCGTATAAATGACAATCCACTGCTCAGGGGACTTAGTATCTTGTTTAATGGTATAAACCTTGCCATACACAGCATCGATAAGATCGATAGCCGTTGCATTTGGATCTTGCTTTGACGTATATACCATCAAACCGTCTTTTGTACCTTGCGGTTCATAATAATAGGAATCTTTAATGCGCTCTTCCATGGTATATGGGAATCCTACTTCATCACGCAATTCATGCCAAGACATATCTCCTATAAACAAGTATCCAAAAAAGAATAAAATGATTCCCCAACTCAGACCCAATCGTGTCCATTCTTTTCTCCTCGCTGCATTACGAATCTTTTTACTCACTGCTTGAGCAGCCTGATCTCGCCGTCGATGTACATCAGACAAACGAATCCGCTCACCTTGAGCCTGATCCGTCAAACCACCATGCCAGTCCTCAATAAAGAATACATAGGTTTTATCCTTTTTAATTGATCTATATTCTTTATAATCTGCTTCGTCGCCACTTCTAGCCTTCGATTGCCCCTCCACAGCTACGACACGTTCTATACCTTTATCATGTAGTCTATATCCTGCAGGAGGGGTTGAACGTAAAACTGTTTCAGAAAAAGTGCAATATTCTTTTTCACCGTTTACAATGGTAAGCCATTTTTTATCCGTCCCATTAACGGGCATAAGACCATATTCGGTCCAAGACTGAGCTCCTTTGGAAACACCTAGTTCTTTTTTATAATTTTCATCATTAAGATCATAACGTATTGTTTTATCAACGATAAACTCTTGATAAGAAATGACCTCCCCGACTACATATCGTTTTCCCTGAATCTCTACAACATCATAACACTTAAATTTCATAGCCTAGACTCTTCTGCAACAATTTCTTTTAACAGTTTAACTTCCTCTTTTGTTAATGGTCGTTCTAATAAGTCAGGTCGTAATAATCGTGTTCTTTTTAGTGCTTCCTTTTGACGCCATGCGGCAATATTTTTATGATGACCACTACGCAATACATCTGGAACAGTCCAACCTCTAAATTCTGGTGGTTTTGTATATTGTGGGCATTCTAAAAGTGACTCATAAAAAGAATCCTCTTGTGCCCCACTAGCCGCACCTAATACACCAGGTATCATGCGAGCCACTGCATCAGTAACTACCATAGCTGGCAACTCACCACCGGTCAATACATAATCACCAATAGAAATCGTTTCATCTACAAGATGTTTCTCTACGCGATAATCTACACCTTCATAATGACCACAAATAAGGACCACTTGATCATAGCTAGCCAATTCACGAGCCTTCTCCTGTGTGAAAGGCTGTCCTGTAGGTCCCATAAAGATAATACGACGTCGTATACTTTCATTAGGATTACCAATAAGACTCATTTCATCACACATCTCATCTGTGGTATAAGTATCATTAATATCACTATCATATTGAGCAATAACGGATTCTACCGCTTCAAAGATGGGAGGTGCCATCATAAGCATACCAACACCGCCACCATAGGGTGTATCATCTACTTGACCATGCTTATTATGACTAAAATCTCGAGGATTCGTTACATCTACAGATAGACGTTTTGCCTCGATAGCTCGTTTTATGATGGAATGATTAAAAAACGCATCAAAAAACTCTGGAAATAAAGATACAATATCAATACGCATATACCGTCCCCTGTACTTATTAACTCACATTAACTCATTAGTATTATCTATATATAGCTATATTATATAAGGCTATGTCACAACAAACAGTTGATAAATAGCCATTTTTATAGGGGAGTATCAG
>CAMUQE010000112.1 GCA_947096075.1 Veillonella parvula
ACATCTAATATAAGTTACATCTAGAAAGCTCAAAAATTAAAATATAAAAATTAACAAAATGATATAGTTAAATTACTATTATTAATTATAAATTTAACAAATTCGTGGGACCTGATCTTCGCCTAATAAATCAATCAGACGAACACCTCCAATAGCTGTTTGTAGACCAACCTTACCAATATTTTTATCTAAAGTTTTACCAATTAAAGTAGCTTCGCTTCCTTCTTCAAAACTATGAAGAATCTTAAGAACTTTGTCTGTAATAGATGGCTCAACGATAAGGACTACTTTCCCTTCATTCGCTAAATATAAAGGGTCATACCCTAATATATTACACACTGCCTGTACTTCTTCATGAATAGGTATGGCCGTTTCTTCAACCTTAATACCCACTTGACTTTGATCAGCTATCTCTTTTAAAACAGTACCTAAACCTCCACGAGTTGGATCTCTCAACAAAGCAACTTGAGTTCCTACTTTATCTAATACCGCATGAACCATCTTATTTAGTGGTGCACAGTCAGTTGTTAAGGAGTCAGATAAATCTAAACCAAATCGCTGCCCCATAACGGCAATGGAGTGATCTCCAATAGCACCTGACAAAATGATATCCATCCCTGCTTTCACGCGATGTGGACCAATATCTATTCCAGCTGGAATCATGCCAATACCAGCAGTATTAATGTAGATTTTATCTACTTCACCCTTTTTAACGACCTTTGTATCACCTGTAACAATTTGAACATTTGCAGCTTTTGCCATTTCTGACATAGTGCGAAGTATTTCATCTAGTTCTTTAAAGGCCAAGCCTTCTTCTAAAATAAGACCACAACTTAAATATTGAGGTATCGCACCATTCATGGCTAAATCATTCACAGTTCCACAAACAGCCAACTTACCAATATTACCACCAGGAAAGAATGAAGGTTGTACCACATAGGAATCCGTAGAGAAGGCCATGCGCCCGGCTGTAACGGGAAACTGGGCACCATCGTGTAGGGGCGCCAACAAATCATTTGTAAAATATTTCAAAATAAAACGGTCCGTCAACTCATGACTAAATCGTCCACCATTACCATGTACTAAGCGAACTCGTTCCATATTAATCCTCCCACGTCGATCCACCACTAGAATAACCATATTTATACCATGCAGCACAGCTACCCTCTACAGATACCATACAAGCACCTACTGGATGATCCGAGGTACAGCTTTTACCAAATAACGGACATTCACTAGGTTTAATAAGGCCTTGCAAAACACGTCCACATTGACAGCCTTTAGGATCAAGAGATGGTTTATCTAAGTTAATAGGTAGGAGAAGTTCTACATCGTAAGCTGCATACTCACCCTTTAATGCTAAACCAGAGTTAGGAATAACACCAATACCGCGCCATACATCATCGCATACTTCATACACTTCCTCGATCATAGCTTGGGCTACAGGATTTCCCTTCTGCATAACTACAGAATGATACGTATTGCCCACCACAATATTACCAGACTTACGTTGCTCTAAAATATTAGCTATGGCAGACAATATTTCTAAGCCATCAAAGCCAGCGATACAAGATGGGATACCGTATTCTTTGGGCAAAAATCGGTATGGTTCTTCCCCAATAATAACGCTAACATGACCAGGTAGAATAAATCCATCGATATGTCCTTCTTGTTTATCTAGTAATACACGCAATGCTGGTGGTACTAACTTATGAGATACAAGAAAGAATACGTTCTTTAATCCCGCAGCATGAACGACTTTTACAGTAGCACAAATTACGGCTATAGTCGTCTCAAAGCCAATAGCTAAAAATACGATTTTCTTTTCTGGGTATTTTTTGCTTAGTTCTATCACCTCTAAAGGTGTATAGATAACATGGATGTGAGCGCCCTTTGTTTGAGCTTCGCTGAGGCTACTATAACTCCCAGGGACCTTCAACATATCCCCAAAAGTAGCAATAATAACATCCTCACGTTCTGCATAGACTAAAGCCTTATCCATATAGGTTTGATCAGTTACACATACTGGACATCCTGGTCCACTAACAAGTTCTATGCCACTTGGCAATAATTGACGAAGACCTTCTCGGAAAATCGATACTGTATGCGTACCACAGACCTCCATAAGCCGCACAGTTTCACCGGGATTATGAAGCGCATTGATGCGCCTTAACAAAGCATCAGCTGTGTGCTGCTTTTCCTGCAAAGTAAGCTTCTTCAAGTTCTTCTAACTCCTTAAAGGCCTCTAATGTTTTTTGAGCCTCTTCTTCATCAACAATTTGTACAGCAAAACCTGCATGAACTAATAGCCAATCCCCTACCTTTGCTTCTGGTACAAGGAGTAAGCTACAATCACGAGTAGCCCCCGTCAATTCAACAGTACCAATAGCTTCATTTATAGCAATCAACTGTGCTGGTACAGCTAAGCACATAATATCTCCTTATCTATATCATTTTTAACAAATTTTATATACAGTTGCTTTTGTAAAAGCATCTCTAAAATATATAAATCAAATTAATATTATTGTACCACAATTACAATCATTATTTAGTGATAGTAGCCACAAGTAACTATTTCTGACTACCGAGCCACAATTGTCCCAACGCAAGGCCCCCATCATTAGAAGGAACGGCTTCATTCATATACAAATTCCCTACATGCCAGGTTCGATAAATCAGTTCTACTAATTTGCGGTTTTGAAATACACCACCTGATATAGCAGCATCATTAATATTATATCGCTCCATTAAATCTGCTGCAGTTTCACAGACTGCAATAGCAATCGTTTTATGGAAGGATGCGGCTAGATGAGTACGAGACTCACCTTGTACAACACCATCCATGATGGCTTGTACTGTAGGCGTAAAGTCAAGAATACGACCATCATAATTATAATCAAGTAGTGATCCTTTTTCATCACCGCATAAAGCCTCTAGGGCAATGGCAATTTGTGCATCATAACTATGGACCATACCGAGACCTAACAGAGAGCCTACTGAATCAAATAGCCGACCACAACTTGTAGCTTGAATCATAGGCATAGAAGACTGTAATGCTTTATCTAAAATTTCCCATCCCTTTGGAAGTTCTTTCATCCACGCTTGGTACACAGAAGGAATATGATTGTCATAGCAATTGCGAATATACCACAAGGCTTGACGCCACGGCTCTCTAACAGCCTTTTCCCCACCTGGCAATGGAGCCGCATGGATATGCACTAATCTCTGGTATTGATTTCCTTTACAAAGGAGAAATTCACCACCCCATATAGTACCATCTGGTCCATATCCAGTACCATCCATAGCAATACCTAATACAGGCCCGCTTAAATTGTGTTCAGCCATAACAGACGCTATATGAGCATGATGATGTTGAATAGGTACAACAGAAAGATGAGCGTTGTCACCAATGCTTTTACCTAACCGAGACGAAAAAAACTGAGGATGACTATCTATAATAATCTTTTCTGGTTGTATAGAAAATAAATTCTTATATCGCTCAACGGTCCATTCTAGGGTTTTATGAGTAGATGCATTCTCTAAATCTCCAATATGGGGCCCTACGAGAACTTCACTACCTTTATTTAAAGCGAAAGCATTCTTTAAATCACTGCCCATAGCTAATATCGAAGTTTGTTCTAAACCGTCACAATGAATTGGCTCTGGTACATAACCACGACTGCGACGAATAAATCGAGGCTTATTATTGATGACCATCACAACTGAATCATCAAGAGGAGCATAGATTTCACGATTATGAACAAGGAAATAGTCTGCTACCTCACCTAGTTCATTAAATGCTTGATCGTCATTATATAATACGGAATCACCACTTCTGTTACCACTTGTCATAACCCAGGCTGCATCAGAGGGCAATAAAACCTCATGCATCGGTGTATAGGGCAACATCACTCCTAACATATGATTGTCTGGTGCTACGTGAGAACTTAAACGGACAGAGCTATTATGATTTCTTTCTAATAGCACAATAGGCCGTTCCATCCCCGTCAATACATCTAGTTCTACATCACTAATTTGAACTAACTCTATGGCTGTATCTAATGAACCAACCATAATAGCTAATGGCTTATGAGGTCTGTTCTTTCGCTTACGCAAACGTTGTACAACCGCATCATTTCGTGCATCACATACAAGATGATAGCCACCTACCCCTTTTATGGCAATAATACTACCTTCATTAATCAATTCACGCGTAGTATTCCATACATTTACCGTATCTACAGCCGTGCGATTTGGCTTATATAAGGTATAACGAGGCCCACAATAAGAGCATGCATTTGGTTCAGCTCGATACCGACGCCCCTCTATATCTTCATACTCAGCTAGACAAGCTTCACACATTGGAAACTCGTTCATCGTCGTTCGTTCACGATCATACGGCAAAGATTTGATTATCGTATATCGTGGGCCACAATTTGTACAATTGATAAAAGGATATTCACGTCTGCGTTTATCCTGCTGTAGTTCTTTAATGCAGTCATCACAAGGCGCCGTATCGGCGCTAATAAACGTACTCACCGCTTCACCTAATGGAGATGGCGCTACTATAAAATCGGTTTCATCACCTTTTACAGTAAGATGTTGTACAGTTTGACTTGTAATGCGACATAAACGAGGTTGCTCCGCTTGAACAGCATCTAAAAATAGTTGCAATGCTCCTAGAGGACCTTGTATTTCAACATATACACCACGGCTATCATTATATACAAAACCAGTTAAACCTAGAGAATGGGCACACATAGAAACAAGGGGCCGGAATCCGACCCCTTGAACTATACCGGTATAGCGAATTCCCCAGCGTTCTATAGTTTGATTACTATTTTGTTTCATATGAACTCCTACTATACTCGGAGAATACTCAATAATTAACCTAATGCAACAGGAATACTACCATCGATGCCCGCTTGCTCCAACTCAGCTTGAATCATGATGGCACATTCAATACGTTTCTTTTGTAGGCGGCAACCGAATTCATAAGGTGTTTCTAAATCACCACCTAATGTAATATTGTTAGCATGGCAACCACCAGAACAGAAGAACTTAGCCCAACATTCAGCGCAGGTTGGTTTAGAGAATACATGTGTATTTCGAAAATCTTTAGGGATTTCTGTATTTTGTAAGCCGTCATACACATTGCCAATTATGAAACCATCTTTACCAACAAATTGGTGACATGGGTAGATATCGCCATTTGGTACAATCGCCATGTATTCATGACCTGCTCCACAACCTCGAAGGCGTTTCGCCATACATGGTCCACGATATAAATCCATGCGGAAGTGGAAGAAGTTAAACTTCTCGCCCCAGCCTTCTAACTGGCGTTGTAAATAAATATCTGCTAATTTTTCATATTCTTTCTCTAGAGTTGGCCAATCTTCTTCACGAAGCACATAGTCCCCTTCTTCACCGACAACAGGCTCCATGGACAAATGCTCAAAGCCAAGATCAGACATTGCCATAACGTCTTTAGTAAAGTCTAAGTTTTTATGAGTATATGTACCACGTACATAATATTCAAGACCGTGGCGTTGTTTTACAGCATTAACGAGGTTTTTAGCAATATATTTATAAGACTCTGCACCACTACCTGCTACTGGACGCATTGCATTATGTACTGATTCACGACCATCCAAAGACAATACTAAACTCATCTTGTGTTTGTTTACATAGTCGATTTTATCTTGTGTTAAAAGCATACCATTCGTAGTCAATGTAAGCTTAAATATCTTATTGTGCTTTTCTTGAATGGATTCAATGTATTCAACCGTTTGCTTAACAACATCCCAGTTCAACAATGGCTCACCACCAAAAAAGTCAATTTCGCAATGTTGGCGAGGTCCACTCATTTTAATAAGAAAGTCCACAGCTCGTTTTGCTACATCAAAGCTCATCAATTCTCGTTTTACACCGCCGTAATCACCTTGGCTAGCAAAGCAATATTTACATGCTAAGTTACAATCATGAGCAATATTTAAGCATAATGCCTTAACAATAGGTTTCTCACCTACTACAAGTTTAAACTCTTTGCTCATCGGTGCAAACAATTGCTCCGCTTTGATGAGCTCATCTAACTCGTCCATAATCTCATCTAGTTCTACTGCATCTTCTTTAGCATCTAATTCAGCATGTACTGCATCACGATTAGTGCCATCATATATGTCAAGAACTCTATCGA
>CAMUQE010000113.1 GCA_947096075.1 Veillonella parvula
TATCCTTGTGTAAAAGTCCATTTATATCTTAGAATATGATATATAGTATACCTTATATTGTAGTATATTTCATAAAAAGAGCAATATATACGACAAAAATACTTGCTTTAAGCTATTCTTTATGATAATATACTTTTGTTATGTTATAGATTAAGCTTGGAGGTGGAAACTATGGCAAACCTTTGCGAAGTATGTGGTAAATCCACATCTAGCGGTATGAACGTGAGTCATTCTCACATTCGCACAAGAAAAACTTGGAAACCGAACATTCAAAGAGTACGGGCGGTTGTAGACGGTGCTACTAAAAAAGTAAACGTATGCACTCGTTGCCTTCGTTCTAATAAAGTTACACGCGCGTAAAATAAAAAGTACATGTACTCTTTGGGGTTCTAGAGCCCCAAAAAAAGCAGTTAGTTCATTTTGAACTAACTGCTTTTTTTGTTATTTATAATGTAATATTTGGAATATAATATTGCTTAAATAACTTAATAGCATATTGATCTGTTAAGCCTGCTACATAATCAACTACATCACGTGTAGAGTAAAACGCTTTACCTATTTCACAACCTTCCATATCATCAGGGTGTTCCATGAAGTGAGTAAATAGATTTTTTACCACATGGGATGCCTTTTTGCGATCCGGAATTAAAGCTGGTGCCAAATATACATGTTTAAACATAAATTGACGGAATAGATTCATCGTCATTTCCACATCAGCAGACATAGATATAGCTGGCTTATCCAAGGATTCGCGTACCATATCCTCTACCATTGCAGTAATCATACTGGATGGAGTCATACCAAAATGTTCGCGCACTTCAAAAGGCAACACCTCTGCCGTCAACATACCTGCTCGCTGTGCATCATCAAAATCATGGCACAAATACGCAATACGGTCTACAATACGAATAATTTGACCCTCTAAAGTTACAGGAATTGTAGCCCCTGTATGACCTACGATGCCATCTCGAACAACGGTGGTTAAATTGAGACCTTGATGATCACCATGTCTTTCTAATACTTCAACCATGCGCAAGCTTTGCTCATTATGATTAAAGTGCCCTACCATATCTCGCAATGCATATTCACCTACATGACCAAATGGTGTATGCCCCACATCATGGCCCATGGCAATAGCTTCCACAAGATCTTCATTTAAACGTAATGCACGAGCCACAGTACGACCGATTTGACCTACCTCAAGGGTATGAGTCATGCGTGTCCGATAATGGTCACCTGGCGCAATATATACCTGTGTCTTATGCTTTAACCGTCTAAAACATTTACTATGAATGATGCGATCCCGATCGCGTTGAAACGCAGTTCTAAGTGGATCAGGCTTTTCTGCTATATCACGGATTGCATCGCGGCTTTTAGCTGCATAGGGAGACAGAAGCAAAGCCTCCCTCTCCTCTATTTGTTCACGTATATTCATTTACCCTCCGACGCGCGATTTTTATCAATCAATTGCATAACAAGGGAAGCTGTTTCTTCAATAGATTTATTAGAAACATCTAACACTTGGCAGTGCAAACGACGCATAATAGCCTTAGCATAATCCAATTCAGATTGAATACGCTCAATAGATGCATAATTTGCTTCGTCTTCAAGACCGATAGCGCGTAAACGTTCACTACGAATATTATTTAATTTATATGGATCTATAATAAGGCCCACGATTTTTTTTGCCGGAATTTTGAATAATTCCTCTGGCAACGGTACCTCTGGAACTAGTGGCAAATTTGCGGCTTTAATCTTTTTGTACGCCAAGAACATGGACAATGGTGTCTTACTAGTTCTAGATACACCAATAATAACTATGTCGGCCTTTTCAAAACCAGATGGATTTTTACCATCGTCATATTTCACGGCAAACTCAATAGCTTCAACCTTTTTAAAATACTCTTGGTCGAGCTTATGAACCATACCTGCTGTCATGCGAGGTTTAGTAGTCGCGATAGTACCAACTGCATCGAGAACAGGGCCCATGATATCCACAGCCGGAATATTATATTCAGCCACCTTCTCATGTAAATACTTACGTAAAGACGCAGATACAATGGTATGGCAAATAACATGATTTCCACATTTTGCGTCGTCTATAACCTCATCAATTTGGCTTTCACTATCAATATAAGGAACACGGACAATTTCAATTTGCTCCTTATCATATTGACTCGCCGTAGCTCTCGCTACAGCCTCAGCAGTTTCCCCCAGGGAATCCGATATTGCATAAATAATTTTTTCTGCCATTCTATCAACCTCAGTGTGTGCTACATTCTAAAAATACTTTTGCTACCGTCGTTTTTGATACACGGCCCACAACCTTTAAACGCTTCTTGTTACCTATATCCTCACGAGCGACGACAGGTAAACAATCTACTTCATAATCTATCATTTTCTGTGCAGCCTCTACCAAAGTATCGGTAGGCTCCACCGCTATAACCTTGCTTACAGGGGTCATAATCATAGATATAGGCATGGTATGCGAATCTGTTTGTCCCATAGAGGCGCGTAGTAAATCTTTTCGAGATACCACACCTACTAGGTATGAACCATCACACACTAATATGGTACCTACATCCTCTGTAAATAATGTGACAATTGTATCATACAAACTCGTATCCCCATTGACCACAACTGCTTGAGATAATACATCACTTACCAGAAATGACTTTAATCGCTCAGCCGTTTGTGTTTCCTTTGAAAGTCCTACATAGTAATAGCCTACGTTTGGACGTGCATCTAACACACCTAACATGGTCAATACAGATAAATCTGAGCGCAACGCAGATCTTGTGACCTCTAAATGTTCAGCAATGGCACTACCTGTTACAGGACCTTCTTCGCGAACGATTTGAGCAATTTGTTCTTGTCGTTTCGACAGTTTCACACGGTAACCCCCTTTCATCTCTGTTTGTATTATATCCTAAGTTACCATTCAGAAAAAGAGGAGACCCACAGGCCTCCTCTTTCACTATAACTATATTATTACCAAATTAGTTCGTCAGATTCTTGACGACCACGACCAGTCATAGCATCGAGCATAATTCGTTGTTCGATTTGAGCCACCATTTTCTTAGTATTAACTACTGCATCTGGGTTAACAGAAATGGAGTCGATACCGCTCTTCACAAGGAATTCGCAAAGTTCAGGGTATACGCTTGGCGCTTGGCCACAGATAGATACAGTCTTACCATCTTTATGGGCCACCTCAATGAGGTGACGAATTGCTCTGCGAACCGCTAAATTACGTTCATCATAGATATGTTGAACTGTTTCGTTATCGCGGTCACAACCGAGTACAAGCATAGTCAAATCGTTAGAACCGATAGAATAACCATCTACGTATTTATTAAATTGATCAGCTAAGATGATATTGGATGGAATCTCAGCCATGAGCCATACTTTAAAGTCTTTGCTGCGTGCAAGACCTTCTTGAGCCATTAAGTTAGTTACTAATTCAGCTTCTTCCACAGTACGGCAGAATGGAATCATAACTTGTAGATTTTTAAAACCAAATTCGTTACGTACTTTTTTGATTGCTTCTAATTCTAATTTGAAAGCAGGTGTGTACTTAGGATCATAGTAGCGAGATGCGCCACGCCAGCCAAGTAATGCACTAGATTCATGTGGTTCATATTTATCGCCACCTTTAAGGTCACGGTATTCACTAGATTTGAAGTCGCTCAAACGAACTACTACTTGGCGAGGGGCTAATGCTTGGCATACTTTACGCATACCTTCCGCCAATGTATTTACAGCGAAGTCACTGCGCCCTGTTTCGATAAGGTGCAATGGATGTTCATGAATAAAGGTTGTCCAAATGAACTCTTCGCGCATGAGACCAATGCCATCACATGGTAGTACACCATATTTTTGAGCCAAATCAGGATCACCTAAGTTCATATAAATCTTAGTGCCTGTTACAGGTACATATTCAGCTGCTACCCCTGTAGAAACTTGAGCTTCAGGCTTTTTAACGATATCTTCTAATACGCCATCGTATACAATACCATTTGTAGCATCAACGGTAATCATTTGACCATCTTTAATAGAGGTAGTCGCTTCATGACTACGACTCTTAGTACCTACGATACAAGGAATACCAAGCTCACGGCTAACGATAGACGCATGACAAGTCATACCACCAGCGTCAGTAACAATTGCTTTTGCCTTTTTCATGGCTGGCACCCAATCAGGAGCTGTCATAGCTGTAACAAGGATTTCGCCTTCTTTGAACTCATCGATATCCTCGGGATTGATGATAACGTGAGCTTTACCTGCTGCATTACCAGGGGATGCTGGCAAACCTTTTACAATAATATCGCGATTACCTGCATCTAATGTGCTAGCTTTTTCGGACGTTTCTGATTTTTCTTTGCGGGACCAAACTGTTTCTGGACGAGCTTGCAAGATCCAAATCTTGTCATTGCGTTCATCTACGCCCCATTCCATATCCATATAGCAACCATAATGCTTTTCAATTGCTTTTGCATATTCTGCAAGTTCCAAAACTTGAGCATCTGTAATAACTTGTTGTTTTGCTTCGTCAGCTGGAACCACTTCTTCAACACAGTCACCATCGGCTTTACGAACAAGGCGGACATGTTTATCGTTAATCATACGGTCCGTAATTTCCATCTTTTCTTTATCCACACGAAAATTATCTGGTGTAACCGTACCTTGTACAACATATTCACCAAGACCCCAAGAGCCTTCAATAAGAATATTGTTATCATTGCCTGTTACAAGGTCAACAGTAAACATTACGCCAGCTGCTTTAGAGAATACCATCATTTGAACTGCAGCACTCAATGCTACTGTCATATGATCGAAGCCTTGTTTTACACGATAATATGTTGCACGATCTGTGAATGTAGATGCGTAGCATTCTTTTACTTTTTCGATAATTACGTCAGCACCGCGTACATTTAAATATGTATCTTGTTGGCCTGCGAAGCTTGCATCTGGCAAATCTTCTGCTGTTGCACTAGAACGAACAGCCACAAATGGATTTTCTTCGTTCACTTTTTTACCAAGTTCTTCATAAGCATGACGGATAGCATCTGCCAAGTCTTTTGGCATTTCTTCCTGACAAATCATGCGGCGAATCTTAGCACACACTTCGCGCAATAATGCAGAATTTTCTACATCATCTAAAGCATCAAGCTCAGCCCGGATTTTATCTTCCAAACCTGTAGCTTTCATAAACTCACGATAACCATGGGCAGTTGTTGCAAAGCCATAAGGTACAGGTACATTAGTGGAGGATGTCAATTCCCCTAAAGAAGAAGACTTGCCACCTACTAAATTAACATCTTCACGTTGTAATTCATCAAACCAAAGTACGTATGCTGTTTCGCGATTCATGTGAGAACCTCCTAGATTAATTAGTGCAACACATTAAACCTTTTACACATAAATAGTATACCTTAATTTAAAATCTGTCAATTTATATGAGGATTATTATACAAATAAAAATGATAAAAAACTAAAAGATGATTGCCTAATACTAGGCAATCATCTTTTAACATGTAGTTATTACTTAATTGTTATTTCTACCTGGCTGTAATAAAAATAGATACATTCCAAGTATCAAGAATTCAAAAATAGTATCATTGATAAAAAGACTTAAAAGTATTAAAGCTATAAAAATTGGATATACCCAAAATGGAAATCCTATATCATAGGCTCTTCTCATACCAGTCATAAAAAAGAATGTAAATCCATAAATGCCAAAAGAATAACCTAAGATTAAATATTTAATCCCTTCAGCAATATCTTTAGATTGTATTACATAACTACCAAAACTAATTAATAAAATACAACACATAAATGAAAATGCATTGCCGAAAAAATAGAATAAACGTCCTAATGGTACCTTTGGATCCAAATATTTAATATGTCTAGTCTTTCCATATATCATTAATAATATTGAAATGATAATACAAATAGGAATCATTGTATAACCAAACAACTGTATTATTTCCATCTGCTACACTCCAAATAATGTTTTCATTATAAACAATACTATTATAATTAATATATTTAACATAAGCTGCAATTCAGGCGAAAGATTATAATAAGTTAATAAAGAAAAACCACCACTAACAATAATTAAACTTATACTAGCTAGTATAAGTATAGATTTTTCTAAATGATTGTTTTCTCTA
>CAMUQE010000114.1 GCA_947096075.1 Veillonella parvula
TTACATCGATATGTAAATCAATACACTAAATCGACACGTAAATCGATATATTAAATCGATATATTATATTAAATTGATATATTAAATCGATACAGTATATAGATATTCAAGTGAATACAAGAGGAATTACATATGAATTTTGAAGAAAATCAAGTGCCAGAGGCGATTCTGGACAAGCTCACAAAGGTGTGCACATGCCGTAGCATTACGCGCAAAACGATTAAGGAAGCCATTTTAGATGGTGCTCATACATTTCCACAAGTAAAAGAAGCAACTCGTGCTGGCACGGGCGCTTGCGGTGGCAAAGGCTGTGGGCCGCGTATCGTAAAGCTCTTAGCGGAAATGAAAGAGCAAGGCAAAATTTAATTTGCGAAATGTAACATACACATTTTATACATCTAAAATGTAAGATACATAGTTTACACTCCAAAATGTAAACTATAATGTTTACACAACAAAAATGAAACATATAAAGATTGTTATTTGATTCTCTCAATGGATATACCCGTTGGGTTTTCGAGTAACAATCTTTTTGTTTTGTAAGATGCATGTACTATACTGCTGCTTGTCGTGTATTGATTATGTTGGGCTCGTTTATATTTTTTGATATACTATACATAATACTTTTTTGAGATTTAAGGGAGGTATGCATGTTTCGACGTTTCGTAGCAGCCACTATGATTGGTGCATTAGCACTTACAACGGGTTGCGGTTTACATAATCCATTTACTTCAAAGGCAGAGCCTGTGACCTATGAGTCCGTGGCACAAAGCGAGTTTTCACCAGAGCAAAAGGTGGACAAGTTAGTGGCTAATATGTCCGATGCTGACAAGGTGGGACAATTGTTGATGATTGGCATTCACGGCACAACGCTAAACGATGACGCTAAATTTATGCTCAACGAATACCGCGTGGGAGGCATCATCTTGTTTGATCGTAATATGGAGTCTAAGGATCAAGTTAAAACGCTCATTGCAGATATTAATAAGGCTGGTAAAAGCGCCGGTTTAACGCCATTGTTCCTCGGCATCGACCAAGAGGGCGGTGCAGTAGCGCGCATGGATGATAAGCTCATCAAGGTTCCTCCTGCTGAGGAGGTAGGCAAAATGCCCGTTGAGCAAGCTGTATCCTTGGCAAAACAGTCTGGTGCAGAACTAAAAGACTTGGGCTTTAACATTAACTTTGCTCCTGTGGCGGACTTAGGATTAACCTATGGTCGTTCTTATAGTACGAGCCCTGATGAGGTCGTTCGCTATGCAGGCGCCGTTGGCAAGGCTTACGATGAAGCGGGCTTGTGGTATTCCTATAAGCACTTTCCGGGCATTGGTAAGACCGATGTAGACTTGCACGCGGATACAAGCATCGTTCCTGTATCTAAAGAAACATTGCTTTCAGAGGACACAAAGGTATTTATAGACCTTATCAAACAGTCTAAATCGAATACCTATACAATCATGGTGTCTCATGCGATGTACCCACAAATCGATCCAGATCATCCTGCTAGTTTATCGAAAGCGATTATTACCGATTGGTTGCGCAAGGACATAGGCTATAACGGCGTTGTGGTAACGGACGATATGGACATGGGTGCCCTTGCAAATCACTATACTTTTGGCGATATGGCGGTGCAATCCATCCTCGCCGGCAGTGATATCTTGCTCGTATGTCACGAATACGAACACATGCAAGAGGCGTATAATGGCCTCATGAAAGCCGTGAAAGACGGTCGTATCTCGAAAGAACGACTCGACGAATCGGTGAAACGGATTTTGCTTATGAAAATGAGCCGAGGGCTGTAATTTACATTCTGTATAAAAATATATAGTGTATACATAACGTGCTATCAAGGATTTTATTAAACCGATAGAGAATTAATAAGTAAAGTGATTCTCTGTCGGTTTATTTTTTATTGTATAGTTTGTTTTGTTAGGAGTGAAGTATATGGCTCGCAGAATAATGTTGAACGGTACGTCCTATTTTGGACAAGGCGCGATTCAGGAGATTGTGAACGAAATTAAGAATCGCCATTTCAAAAAAGCCCTCGTTACATCTACGCCAGATTTATTTGAATTTAAAGTGGCTACAAAGGTTACGGATTTGCTTGATGCGGCAGGTATTGCTTATGAAGTCTACGACGGTATCAAACCAAATCCTACCATCGAAAACGTAACGGCTGGTGTTGAGGCTTGTAAAGCGGCTGGCGCCGATGTTATCGTTGCTGTTGGTGGCGGTAGCCCGATCGATACAAGCAAGGCGATTGCTACTATTATTACGAACCCTGAGTTCGCCGATGTACGCAGCCTTGAAGGTTTAGCGCCTACTAAGAATCCGTGCTTGCCAATCATCGCTGTTACTACTACATCTGGTACGGCTGCAGAGGTTACTATCAACTACGTTATTACAGACGTTGAAAAGAACCGCAAATTCGTTTGCGTTGATCCTCATGACATCCCAATCGTTGCCATCGTGGATCCTGATATGTCCGCGTCTATGCCAACAGGCCTTTGCGCTGCCACAGGTATGGATGCCCTCGTACACGCCGTAGAAGGTTATATCACAAAAGGTGCGTGGGAGCTAACTGATATGCTCCATTTGAAAGCTATCGAAATTATTGGTCGTTCCTTGCGTAGCGCTGTGGCTGGCGATTATGCAGGCCGTGAAGCCATGTCTTTAGGTCAATACATCGCGGGTATGGGCTTCTCCAACGTTGGCCTCGGCATCGTTCACTCCATGGCTCATCCATTGAGTGCTGTGTACGATATCCCTCATGGTAAGGCTTGTGCGATGCTGTTAACAGCAGTATTGAAATTCAATGCCCCTGCTACAGGTGAAAAATATCGTGAAATCGCTCGCGTTATGGGCGTTCCTAATGTAGATGCTATGGATGAAGCAACCTATCGTCAAGCGGCTATCGACGTAATTCAGAAATTAGCTGATGACGTAGGTATTCCTAAATCTCTTAGCGAAGCAGGCGTAAAACGGGAAGACATTCCATTCCTCGCTGAATCTGCTTTCAACGATGCATGTACTCCTGGTAACCCACGGGATGCCTCTTTAGAAGAAATAATCGGCATCTATGAATCCATATTCTAATTAGCGTCTTTACATATTTCAAATGCCTCCGAATGTGTAAAGAAAATACATTTACACACTTGCTTAACAAAACTAGCCATCGCTTTTTAGAGGTGGCTAGCTTTGTGTTTAAAGCGCTATCTATTGTTTTGTGATTCAGACCTTTGATCTCGTGTTCCGTGAGAAAGCTATTTTTATACGTAATCCTTTCTTGAAAATGGTGGTTTACATAAGTATACTAAGGATATGAATGCATAGTTCGTGTAGACCTATGTCGGCAGAGGAACGGTTGGTTTTGGTCACTGCTAAGGAGGATGTTATGAAATTATGGAAATTTAATAAGCGTAGTTCTACCTTGGCAGATATGTCCATGAATCGAGTGCTCTTAACGGAACTCATTGCAAAGGGTGCTCTTGTTGGGGTGATTGCAGGTTTTTTGGGGGCATCATATCGCTATTTGATACTTGAATCAGAGCATATCAGGTGGCATTTGATGGATGGTATTACTATGGAATGGGCCATAGGTTGGCTTGTGGTAATGGTCATTTTTGCGTTTATTGTAGATCGATTGCTCGCATGGGCCCCATTGTCTGGTGGTTCTGGTATCCCGCAAATTGAAGGGGAGATGTTAGGTCTCTTTGATATGAAGCCCTATCGGACACTAGTATCTAAAATGATTGGTGGCGTACTGACCGGCTTTGCAGGATTTTCCGTAGGTCGTGAAGGGCCAGCCGTACAGATTGGCGGCTCTGCTGGGAAGATTGTGTCCTACTGGATGAATTCGGGACTACGAGAACAGCGTATTTTGACATCCGCAGGTGCTGGGGCAGGCTTAACAGCTGCCTTTAGTGCGCCCGTATCGGGGGCGATGTTCGTCTTTGAAGAGGTACATAAAAGCTTTTATCCGTATCTCGTTGTACCAACCTTCGTGGCAACTTTGATTTCTAACTATATTACAGTTAGTATCTTTGGACTTACACCAGCGCTAGGCTTTACGGTGACCTCAGGGGTTCCTCTTGAATATTTCCCGATACTGCTCATGGTTGGTGTTATCATGGGGCTATGTGGCGTGTTATTTTGCCGTATGATTTTTGCTTTCAAGAGGTTCTTTGACTGGCTCAAATGTTCTCGATTCTTGAAATTAGCTCTTACCTTTGTGGCGGTGGCAGCCATTGGCTTTGATTCGCAGCTCCTCTTGGGTGGGGGCAATGACCTTGTGGGTCAGCTTGCCTTTCAATCTCATGGCGTATTGCTCTTAGGTAGCATCGTATTAGGCAAGATTTTACTTACCACCTTCTGCTATGGCAGTGGTGCTCAAGGGGGCATATTTTTGCCCATGCTCGTGATTGGTGCTGCAACAGGTGCTTTTTGTGAAAGCTTACTTTCAACCTTAGGACTTATTTCTCCTGATTTTGTACCACAGTTCGTTATCTGTGCCATGGGAGGAATGTTGGCCGCAGCTATGCGTACTCCCATCTTGGCGATTTTGCTCGTCCTTGAAATGACGAA
Organism: Veillonella parvula; assembly: GCA_947096075.1. Taxonomy (GTDB): domain Bacteria; phylum Bacillota; class Negativicutes; order Veillonellales; family Veillonellaceae; genus Veillonella; species Veillonella parvula_C. The sequence goes on from CAMUQE010000114.1 coordinate 4,582, forward strand.
TAGTTTCTCTAATATTTATGCTATCGGTACCGTTACGCTAGTGGCCTATCTTGTGGCGGATCTTTTAAAAGAACCGCCGATTTACGATTCCTTGTTGCAAGCCATGAGTGGTCAAAGCAATCTAGAATCGGTGCAAACCTTCTTTCAAACGAAGGTGCCTGTGGTGGCAAACTATACGGATGTACAGTTACAAGACTTGGCATTGCCAGATGGTACATTGATCGTAAGTATTCGCCGTAATGGTACCTACATTGTGCCATTAGGCGATGTAAAACTCGAACCAGGGGATGAATTACAAGTCTCTTGTGAGCGTGGCCGATTGAAAGCAGCGAAGGCGTATTTTCAATCTAATTAGGAGTGTTAGTAGATGACACGGAATTATCCTTTGTATATATGGAGAAACAATAATTCAAACGGCATGGGAGGTCTTAATGTGCTTGATAATATAGTGGTATTCTATATATTTTTTACCATAGTTGGATTTTTAGCGGCAATGCTTGGCACCATCATCGGTGCCGGCGGGGGCCTTGTCTTTGTGCCTCTCTTTATGTACTGGTTCCCAGAGTGGTCTCCGTCTATGATTGTAGGGACATCGCTCTTTTCTGTTATGTGTAATGCTATTTCTGGTTCTATTGCATATATTAAACAGAAAAAGGTGCTTATCAGCGCCGCTATTGTCTTTAGTTTAGCTACCTTACCAGGGGCTATCTTAGGGGCTCAAATGTCTGGGTGGTTCTCTGGTAATGGCTTTATGTTTGCCTTTGGGTGTTTTATGTTATGTGCATCCTTCTTGATTGGTTTTAAAAATTTTAGAAAAGGGGAAAGAAAGGAAGAAAGTCTTACCCTTGATCAGCTAACGTATAGTAAGCCTATCGGTATTAGCATTAGCTTTTTTGTAGGTTTTATCTCCAGTATCTTTGGCATCGGCGGAGGCCTCATCCACGTGCCGGCGTTGATTTATCTCATGGGTTTCCCTACCCATATGGCAACCGCTACAAGTCAATCTATTCTCGCCGTATCAACAACGGTGGGGGTTATTACACATTTAATTGAAAGCCACATCATTTTTAGTATTGCTATCCCTACTAGTATTGGCGCTATCTTTGGTGCTCAAGTAGGTGCTCGTATTGCAAAACGTCTCAAAGCAAAAGCTATCCTCGCCCTCATGAGCATAGCTGTCTTTGCATTGGCGGTACGCCTCATTCTTAAATCTGGTATTTTGGGATAATATGGTTTTATAATTAATCTATCTTTAATAAGCATAATTTAGTAAAGCTCTCTAATGGTGATTCGTAAGCGTTTATCATTAGAGGGCTTTCTGTATTTTCAGCATTTTATAAAAGGGTATAACTAAAAGTCATAGAGAACTATAAATGAGAATGAAAAATTTAAAATATATAAATCATACTATTTTTATGCATAATGTTGGTAATGTATTTACTATAGAATTATAGGTAGTACGAATCGTTATTTAGAGAGGTTTTAGCATATAATTACTGACTATATCTATACATGC
>CAMUQE010000115.1 GCA_947096075.1 Veillonella parvula
ATATCGATATCACACAATTAAGTCTGTACCTGTAGGTACAGTTTTGAGAATTATTATAAAAACCACTCATAGGTAATCACATGTTGTACATTAGTACACATCGATTTCCCATGAGTGGTTACGAGTATATGTAGTTATATGATTATTTATTACCCGATTTAGATACTCCAGGGATAGCTTTATAGATATATAATGCAATATATCCATCAACCAAGCTATGAACGATGGTACCGCCACCTACAAGAACAAATACAACGTAGATGAGATCAATGTTTGGCATCGTAGTGGTAGTATAGAACAATAGGCATGCTAGTACCTCACCAATAGCGTGAACGATAGCACAAGCAAGGTTAAACGCAACAAAGGATAGAGCCCCTGTTAATACGCCTGGATGATGTTTAATATAGTAAGCCCCCATCAAGGCAAAGATGATATGAGATGCAGCGCGCATAACGATAACAAGTGGGAACCCTGCTACAAAGAAGCCGAGCGTAGAACCTATCACGACACAAGCTGCCATCTTTCTAGATAAGAACATAGCTAAGAATATAGGAACATGACTCGCCAATGTATACGATGCCGGTGGAATCACAACTTTCAAAGGCATCACGATAGGAATCATGATGGCTAATGCCATCAATAAAGCAGTAATGGTTAAATTTCGATACATCGAAGAATTCATAAAGGCCTCCTTAAAGAATATTTTGCCATTCATCTACCAATATAGCACTCTAATATATGAAGAACAACTACGTATACCGCTAGTGTCCTACAAAAAAGAGAGGGCCTTACAACCCCCTCTTATTTAATTGGACAAATATATTATAATACCTATATCTTAACGCTTATAATACGATTTTAAAAATGACGTAACTCACGTTAATAACTTTCAGAAATCTTAATTTATTACTTTTATAAACGTTCGATTACGGCTTGCGCCATTTCTGTTGTACCTACCCGTTTCAAACCTTCACGGTAGATATCGCCAGTGCGGTAACCATCAACGAGCACTTGTTCTACAGCACTTTCAATAGCGTCAGCCACTTGAGGTAAATCAAGGGAATGACGGCACATCATCGCACCGGACAAGATTGTACCCAACGGATTCGCCAAGTTTTTGCCCATGATGTCCGGTGCGGATCCGTGGATTGGCTCGTACAATGCAGTACCTGTACCCATAGATGCAGATGGTAAAAGCCCGATGGAACCAGAGATAACAGCACCTTCGTCGGACAAGATATCGCCAAATAAGTTCGTTGTAACGATAACGTCAAACTGTGCAGGATTTACAACGAGTTGCATTGCTGTATTATCTACATAAAGGTAATCTGTTGCGATATCCGGATTAGCAGCGGCTTTCTCTTGAGCGATTTTACGCCATAAACGAGAAGAAGCCAATACATTTGCTTTATCTACGGATACAACCTTTTTGTTACGTTTACGAGCTGTTTCCATAGCGATGTCCATGATGCGCTCTACTTCATAACGGCTGTACGTTTCTTTATCCCAAGCGAACTCGTTAGCACCTTCACCTTGTGCCTCTTCGCGTTCACCGAAGTAAATACCGCCAGTTAACTCACGAACGATAACGAAATCTACATCTTGCACGAGTTCCTTTTTAAGTGGAGAATACTCTTGCAAGGATGGATAGATTTTTACAGGACGCAAATTACAGAACAAACCAAGCTCCTTACGAAGACCTAGAATTGCTTTCTCAGGACGGATAGAAGGATCGACATTATCCCATTTAGGACCGCCTACAGCACCGAGCAATACAGCATCAGCCGCTTTACAAGCCTCAATCGTATCCTCAGTCAAAGGCACACCATACGCATCGATAGACGCACCGCCCGCTTTCTTATCAATCCAATTAACCTTTACACCGGCTTTCTCAAAAGCCACACCACACACAGCCTTCGCTGCCGCAATAATCTCAGTACCGATACCATCACCAGGAATCAATACAATACTCTTTTCGCTCATCTTACCTCTCCATATAGTAAAAGATTGTAAACCTCATGCTCTTCCCCCAGTGCCCTTTGCGAAGAAACCGCAATAGAACTTAATGGGACAAGAGCTGGCATATGCCTTGAGACCGATTTAGCTCGCTCCTCATTCCCCCTCTGCCACAAATCCATTCAAGATATTGTTAGCTAGAGGAATTTTAAGTTTTGCTACACAAAAGTAGAATGGTTGGAAACGAAACACGTGTCGAAACCGACTTAGCTCGCTTTGGAGGCTTGAGATACGTGTTTCGTTTCATCCTGCTACTTACGATTTTTCGCAAAGTTTACAAGACCACCAGCTGCCGCAATATCTTGAATGAATTGTGGCAACTCAGTACCTTGGTATTGTTCGTTTTTCGTCAAATTGTACACGATGCCTTTAGACAAGTCTACGCCAATCGCATCACCAGCGTCAATGCGATCTACTTGTTCGCCGATTTCAACTACTGGTAAACCGATGTTAATAGCATTGCGGAAGAAAATACGCGCAAAGGAATGTGCCACGATAACAGGCACGCCTTTCGCTTTGATAACGCCCGGTGCGTGTTCACGGGAGGAGCCGCAACCAAAGTTTTTACCGGCTACCATGATTTCACCGACTTTCACATTAGGAGCGAATGTGGTATCAATATCTTCCATCGCATGTTCAGCCAATTCGTTCCAGTCAGCAATAGCCAAGTAACGAGCCGGAATAATTACGTCTGTATCTACATCGTCGCCGTAGCGCCAGATTTTCTTGCTTTCAAAATCCATATTAAACCTCCTCAGGGCCTGCAATGCGGCCTAATACAGCACTTGCTGCCGCCACGTACGGGCTTGCCAAATATACCTCAGACTCAACGTGACCCATACGACCACGGAAGTTACGGTTTGTAGTGGAAACGGTACGTTCCCCTTCGGCCATGATGCCCATGTAACCGCCTAAGCAAGGCCCACATGTTGGAGTGGACACAGCACAGTCAGATTGAATGAAGATATCCAAAAGTCCTTCTTTCAACGCTTGGTCATATACGTCTTGGGAGCCAGGAATTACGATACAACGAACGAATGGAGCCACCTTGCGACCTTTGAAGATTTCTGCAGCTGCCACCAAGTCTTCGTAACGGCCATTTGTACAGGAACCGATGATAACTTGGTCAATTTTAATATCTTTGTCGATTTCGTTGATGTAATGTGTGTTGGATGGCAAATGAGGGAACGCTACCACTGGTTGCAATTTGGACAAGTCGATGGTAATCGTTTGAGCATATACCGCATCAGCATCTGGAGCGATTGGCTCAACAGGGCGATTTACGCGGCCTTTGATGTATTCTTCAGTAATTGCATCGTAAGGGAATACACCACATTTACCACCAGCTTCGATAGCCATGTTACAGATTGTGAGGCGGTCAGCCATAGTCATGTATTGTACGCCTTCGCCGGCGAATTCAAGGGCCATGTAACGAGCGCCGTCTACGCCGATTTGACCGATTAAATCAAGGATTACGTCTTTACCAGTTACCCATTTGTTAGGTTTGCCGATAAGCTCAACCTTAATTGTTTCAGGTACTTTGAACCAAGTTTTACCTTCTGCCATAGCAACGCCCGCATCAGTGGAGCCTACGCCTGTGGAGAATGCATTTACCGCACCATATGTACAAGTGTGGGAGTCAGCACCGATCATCATTTCCCCGGGACCGATAAGGCCTTTTTCTGGCAAAATAACGTGCTCAATACCCATTCTACCGACTTCAAAGTAGTTTGTAATGCCATGTTCGCGTACGAAGTCGCGCATTACTTTCGCTTGTGTAGCGGATTGAATATCTTTATTTGGTGTGAAATGATCCGGCACCAAGTAGATTTTATGACGGTCAAATACAGGTTTGCCGATTTTTAAGAACTCTTTACGCGCCGGTGGGAATGTGATGTCGTTCATCAATACCGCATCCAACTGACATTCGATGATTTGTCCCGGCTTAACGACATCAAGACCCGCGTGGCGAGCCATATTCTTTTCAGTAATGGTCATACCCATATTATTCTTCCTCCTGTTGTTCTAGCTCCATAGCTAGGAATACTGAGTTTACTGCATTAATATATGCATTTACACTTGATTTAACGATATCGGTACTGATACCACGACCATGGTACAAGCGACCGTTATATTCTACCTTGAGAGTTGCTTCCCCAAGGGCATCTTTACCGGCTGTTATAGCGCGGATTTGGTAATCTTTCAAGCTAATTGGCAAGCCAACCACACGTTCAACCGCTTTAAGGGACGCATCTACCGGACCGTCACCTACGGCAGCATCCGCTCTTTCACCTTCTGGAGTCATGAGACGAACGTCGGCGTATGCGTAGCCTTTTTCACCCAATTTGTAGTATTGAGCCACAAGCTCGAATGCTTTTTTGTGGTGAAGATTATCTACAACAAGGGCTACGATATCATCATCGTATACTTGTTTTTTGCGGTCAGCCAATTCTTTGAATTTAGAGAAGAGGTCGTTGATTTTCTCTTCTGTGAAAGATTGGAAACCAAGTTTTGCCAAATGATCAGCAAAAGCATGACGACCGGAGTGTTTGCCCAGTACGAGATCTGTTTTTTCAGCCCCTACGGACTCAGGAGTCATGATTTCATACGTTTCAGGATTGCTCATCATACCATGTTGGTGAATACCAGACTCATGAGCAAAGGCATTGGAACCCACGATTGCTTTGTTTGGAGGAACTACAACCCCTGTTAAACGGCTCACAAGTTTAGATACTTTCGTAAATTGTTTTGTATCAATGTTCACTTGAAGGTCATCGAAATAATCATGGCGCGTTTTAAGAGCCATTACCACTTCTTCAATCGCTACGTTACCAGCCCGTTCACCCAGACCATTAATTGTGCCTTCTACTTGGCGTGCACCTGCTTTAATAGCGGCTAACGTATTCGCATTGGCAAGGCCTAAGTCGTCATGGCAGTGAACAGAGATAATTGCATTTTCAATTCCTGATGTATGTTCTTTAATGTAGCGGATTTTATCACCGAACTCATTAGGGTTCATATAACCTACTGTATCTGGTACGTTAATAATTGTAGCGCCACCAGCAATTGCAACACCAAATACTTGGCATGCGAAATCTAAATCAGAGCGTGCCGCGTCTTCACCAGAGAACTCGATTTCATCAACCTTACCTTTTGCATATGCCAATACGGATTTAACCTTATCCAATACCTCTTGGCGAGTCATTTTTAATTTATATTCCATATGAAGTTCGGAAATAGCAATGAATACATGTAAACGGCTACGTTCCGCATCTTTCAACGCATCAATCGCTTTTTGTACGTCCTTTTCATTAGCACGAGCCAACGCACAAATTGTTGCACCTTTGACTTCGCGAGCAATCGTTTGTACTGCTTCAAAATCTCCAGGGGATGCAGCGGGGAAGCCAGCCTCAATAACATCAATGCCGAGGCGTGCAAGGCCTTTCGCAATTTCAACCTTCTCTGGTGTTTGCAATGCTACGCCAGGTGTTTGTTCCCCATCACGAAGGGTTGTATCGAAGAAATATACGCGATTCTGTTCCATAATAGCCACCTTTTCTATCCTCATAAAACATAACACTTTATTATATCTATCCATAGTGAAAGTTTGTAAAATCGCCAATGTCGACACCATATATAATCTGTGACTTACTAGACTTTCACAAATAAAAAAGCCCCTCAGAACAACTGTCGTTGCTCAAAGGGGCGTTATATTCATAACACGGTACCACCCTAATTGGGACTCGTTTTGGGTATAACGGAACCACCGTCAATGACTACTGCTGTATTCGCCATCAAAGCTCACGGGAGAGTGTCAGCGTACAACCTCTATTGCCTCGCACCAGCCGGCAACTCTCTGAAAGCAGGATCTGTAAACCTTTATACCCATTCATAGCTCGTATTTAAGATATAAGGGTATTGTACTGTATTCTATAGACTCATGTCAATTAAAATAAGATGAATATGATTTCATAAAACTCATCGTTAGTAGTTAGTCCACTCTAAATCATCAAAATCATTCTTAATGAGTTTCT
>CAMUQE010000116.1 GCA_947096075.1 Veillonella parvula
ATTTCTTATATAAGAAAATAAAGTTATTCTTATATAAAATTCTCATATAAAGGTTTAATAAAGTTTCAGTAAATTTAATTGTTATCATAGGAGGCTTTATGAGAACAGCGTTAACACAACTTTTACAAATCGAATATCCTATTATCCAAGGCGCTATGGCTTGGGTATCTGAACACAAACTAGTTGCTGCCGTAGCTAATGCAGGTGCTACAGGTGTAATTGCTCTTGGTGGTCGTGATGCAGAATGGACGCGCAACGAAATTCGTGCATGTAAAAACTTAACGAGTAAGCCTTTCGGAGTAAACCTCATGTTAATGGCTCCCAATAAAGACGAATTAGTGGATATTATCATTGAAGAAAAACCTGTATTTGTAACACTTGGAGCAGGCAATCCTGTACCATATATTAAACCATTGCAAGATGCAGGCATTAAAGTTATCCCTGTAGTTCCATCTCTAAAACTTGCTAAACGTATTGAAGAAGCTGGTGCTGATGCAATTATTATTGAGGGTATGGAAGCCGGTGGACATATCGGTAGCCAAACAACCATGTCCTTGATGGAAAATATTTTACCTGAGATTTCCATTCCTGTTGTTGTAGCAGGCGCTATCGTAGATGGTCGTGGTATTGCAGCAGCATTGTTGATGGGAGCTGAAGGTGTACAAATGGGTTCCCGTTTTTTGTTAGCTGAAGAATGCCAAGCCCACATAAATATGAAAGAAGCAATTATCAAAGCCACAGATACAGACTCTGTTGTAACGGGTCTGCTCTCCGGCCACGGTGGAGTACGTAGCTTAAAAAACGAATTCACTACGCGTTACTTAGCTGCCGAAACAGATGGTGTTACTACGCCTGAAGAACGCACCAAAATGTCCCAAGGCACTAACAAACGTGCTGCTATCGATGGTGATGTTGTAAATGGTGCCGTACAAGTTGGACAGGGTTTGAACCGACTTACTACTATTGAACCTGCTCACACTATAGTGCAAACAGTAATGAACGAAGCTATCATGTCTATTCGTAAAGCACAACGTCTTATTGAAATCGTATAATTAATAAATTAGGAGTTCCTTATGTTACCATTTCACGGAAAATACCCCAAATTAGATCCTAAAAGTTGTGTTATGCCTGGTGCAGAACTTGCAGGTGATGTTGAACTAAAAGAATATGCTTCCATTTGGCAAAACTGTGCACTTCGCGGTGATGTAAATAAAATCGTAGTAGGTCGCTATTCTAATGTACAGGATAACTCTGTATTACACGTTGATGACAACAAGGCTTGCATTCTTGGAGATTATGTAACAATTGGCCATGGTGCGATAGTACACGCTAGTACCATCGAAGATAATGTATTAGTTGGAATGGGTGCTATTGTATTGAGCGGTTGTCATATTGGCTCTGGCTCTATTATTGCTGCTGGTGCAGTCATAAAGGAGAACACTGTAATCCCACCTAATTCTTTAGTTGTTGGAATCCCAGCTCGCATAGCTCGTACAGATGAAACGCAAATTGAACGTATTCACAATCAAGCGCTAAAATATAAACACTTATGGACTATAGAATACGGCCTGCTTCCTGATGCGGGTGGCGAGGAATACGATAAGAACGCAAAAATCGTATAATTTTACATATACATTAAAAGCGGATAGTTGATTAACTCAACTATCCACTTCTTTTCTATATATTATATTCACTTTTATTAACTGCTATTTAGTGCTACTTAGCGCTATTTAATTTTGATTGAATGATTTGCTCTACCATAAGAGCAGTCCCCATTGTTAAAGCTATAGGAAACAACAGCTCTACAGAGAAACGAGATAATTCAAGCATAAATACACAAGATGTCATCGGCATTTTTTGTGCAAGGCCTAAGAATACTACGGCCCCTACAAAAGCAGACATCCCCAAAGATATTGGTGCTATAGCAATAGCCCATACGGTACCAAATACGATTCCCAAAGTACTACCTAACATCATAGATGGTGTAATGCGACCACCATATGCACCAGCGGCCAAGGCAAGTAAAACAGCTACCCATTTGGATCCAAATAAGCCCAATGCATATGTCCATGTGATATCGTTCGTAAAAGTCAACTCATTGCCTGCTTTACCATTTCCAAGAATTTCAGGAAAATACATAGCTAAGGCACCAATTAGTGTAAATGCTACGATAGAAATAGGAATCATTACAGGACTACTACGATGAATGGCAGGTAGCTTACCTTGTGTAATATTAAATAAAACAACACCAATTGCAATAATAGCGCCTAATACAATAGAAAACTCTACATAATGACTCCCTAAACTGGGTTGTGCCATTGTATATTGAATGACATCTCCTACGCCGGCTTGTCGTGTCACAAATGTAGCCAAGCCACAACATAATAGGGCTGCACTCATAGCGCGTACATTCCAAGTAAGAAGCAAAGTTTCTAATGTAAAAATTGCCGCAGATAATGGTGAATTATAAACTGCAGCTAAGCCAGCGCCTGCAGCACATGCAATTAATAATTGACGATCTTCTTGTTTTATATCAAAATATTTAACCAAAAAGGTGGTAATACCAGCGCTAGCCTCACGTGGTGCAACTTCTCGACCTAATGGAGAACCAATACCTACCGTAATTATTTGTAGTGTTGCATGTAAAACAGTAGTAATTGGATTCATATCCATTTTACCAGAAACTGCCGTTTTTATATCTACAACGCCTTTACCATATCGGTGAATTAAAACCCAACCTACGCCACCTATCACGCCACAGACGATTAAAGGTATCAATCGGTCTACCGGTGATACTCGAGCCACAGCTACACCAAAGCTTAAATGATCAGAAGAAGAATAATTATATACGAAATGTTGGATTCCATGTAATAAATGCGTATAGGAAGCTCCTACTAACCCCGCTATAAAGCCAACTATAATAATGAGACCTATCAATCGTTTATCAAAAGCCATACTTACTCCATTGCTAATACAATTTCCCCAGCCGCTAATGTCTTTTTAACATCTATAATGCGTTGATTCGATGATCCTCTGAAGCGCAATGCAGGGTCCTTAAGTTCGTCTACAAAACGACCATCTACGAGAATGTCAATTTCTTGTAATAAGGCACTTCGTAACTCATCTACTAAGATATCATCTATTTCATAGCCTGAATAGGCCCAAATCTTCTTTTCTGGCGCCGCTGCACGAACAGCTCTCACCACCGGTAATAAGCCTTGTACATTTTGAAATGGCTCCCCACCTAGTAATGTTAACCCTGAACATGTAGGATTCTTCACATAGGAAACTACTAAATCTGTCTCAGCTTGCGTCCACACCTTACCGGCATTAAAATCTTGGTATTCTTCATTAAAACAATTATAACAACAATGTGTACACCCTGTTACAAATATAGATGTACGAATCCCTTCTCCATTGGCAATATCATATTGTCTTATTTGCCCATATCTCATCATAACCTCCATAGTAGTGCCTATCAACTTTGATTAACACTATATAGATATATTTCAATTTCTCATATATACAGTAAAAGCTGTGCCTTAGGCACAGCTTTTAGCATTTACAGAACTATCGTATTTAGAATTAAAACCGTATCTATTAAAATATCCACATCATTAGATATCTATGATAATTATATTAATCTATATAACAGTTTATCTTAATATATAGAATAATTATTAAAACTATACCTCTAATAATCTTAAATATGCATTACACGATCTTTAATTTCCTTTGTGCGCCCTTCATTCCAGAAGTTTTCACCAAGGTATCCACAAGTACGACGGATAACAGTTAATTTATCGCGATTTGTATTGTGACAACGAGGGCATTCCCACTCGTTATGTTCATTTACCTTAATTTCTCCATCAAAGCCACATTCGTGACAATAGTCAGACTTGGTATTAAATTCAGCATAAGAAATATGATCATAAATATATTGAATCATCGTCAAAACAGCTGGAATATTATTAGTCATATTAGGAATTTCCGCATAGGAAATACAGCCACCGGTAGATTTCTTTTGAAACTCAGATTCAAAAGAAAACTTATCAAATACATTAATCTCTTCTCGTACGCTTACATGATAACTATTAGTATAATAACCTTTATCCGTAATGTCCTCAATAATACCAAAGCGAGCGCGATCCAAAGAAGAGAATCGATGGGTTAAACTTTCAGCAGGTGTACCATATAATGCGAACCCCATGTTATGTTTAATTCGCCATTCATCAACAGCTGCATTTAAACGATCCATAACCTTCATCGCAAAAACACGACCTTTCTCGCCCGTATTCGATTCACCGGTAATTAAGCGAGTTGCTTCATAAATACCAATATATCCCAAGGAAATAGTCGCATAGCCGCCAGTCAAGAATTTAGCAATTTTCTCGCCTTTTTTAAGTCTTGCAATGGCACCGTGTTGCCAATGGATTGGCGACACATCGCTCACTACGTCTTTAAGTAATTCATAACGAAGCATTAGAGCTTTTTCTGCTAACTCAAGTCGTTTATCTAAAATTTCAAAATATCGTTCTTCACTACCTCGGGCTAGAATGCCGATTTGAGGTAAGTTCAAGCTTACTACACCAATGTTAAAACGTCCATCAAACTTGTATTCACCATTTTCATCCTTCCAAGGAGATAAGAAGGATCGACAGCCCATAGGACTAAAGACATTACCTGAGTAGTTTTCCTTCATTTTTTTCGCAGAAATATAATCAGGGTACATACGCTTAGCTGTACATTGTGCTGCCAATTCAGTTAAGTAATAGTATGGACTATCTGGTGTTACATTATGCTCATCAAGAACATAAATCAGCTTAGGAAAGGCTGGTGTAATATATACATCAGCTTCGTTTTTTACACCTTTAATACGTTGGCGCAAAATTTCTTCTGTAATAAGAGCCGCTTCCTTCGCGTATTCATAGTCTGGTTGGAAATACATAAATAATGTAACAAATGGAGATTGACCATTTGTAGTCATCAATGTATTAATTTGGTATTGAATAGTTTGAATACCATCTTTAACCTCTTTACGCGTACGTTTCCACGCAATTTCACGAGCCTTTTCCATATTAGGCTCCATGCCGTAAATCTCAACTTGCTCTTCAATAACATTATTGAGGATTTTTTCATAAGATTTACGTACGAATGGTGCCAAAATACGATCAATACCATTAATACTTTGACCACCATATTGACCAGATGCTACTTGTGCAATAATTTGTGTTGTTACAGTACAAGCAACTTGGAAGGACTTAGGAGTATCGATTTTCTTACCATTGATTACTGTACCATTTGTAAGCATGTCTTCCAAATTAATTAAGCAACAGTTAAACATAGGTTGAATAATATAATCCATATCATGGAAGTGGATGGCCCCACTATCATGAGCTTCTAAAATATCGGTAGGAATCAATTTACGACGTGCAATGTCTTTAGATACTTCACCAGCAATTAAATCCCGTTGGGTAGATACTATAGCAGCATCCTTATTAGAATTTTCATCAAGAACACTTATATTACTGCGATCTAATAAACCAATTACATCATCATCAGTTGTATTTTGACGACGTTTAAAAGCTTGAACAGCTTTGTAACCTTCATAGGCACGTGCCGTTGCAGGATTATGATACTCAATCAACTTATAATACACTTGATCTTCAATAGCATAAATTGTCATGTCTTTTTGAAGCTTAGTAGCATATTCCTCAATTTCATTTGCAATACGCTGTGCCAAGCCCTCTTCGTACAACCCTGTACTACTATGTTCAGCCTTTTCAATAGCCAAAGCAATCTTGTTCTTGTCGAATGGTACCTTTGTGCCATCTCGCTTAATGACCTGCAACATATTGGCAACCTCCCCATCTTGTTACTGCCAAAATATATGTTAAGACGTATAAAAAGTATGGCAAATCACACTTTTTATAAATTTATATGTAAAAATTTGAAGAATTATTAGAAAAACCTCTATTTTTACCGCCTTCTCAGTATACTA
>CAMUQE010000117.1 GCA_947096075.1 Veillonella parvula
CAATGTTTGCTATTACAAAAAGTCATAACGATATGAGAAATAAAAGGGTACATACGAATATAGCAATTCTTTGGACAATATCTATATGATTAATTTATAATTATATCGATGAGCTTTTGAATATTTATTTGAAAGCATAAGTAATGTTCAGGGCAGAAATTTAGTCGAAAAATTCACTACTAAAATTGCCATAACACATACATATCAAAATTTTTTATTAGGTTAAGTACTAGAAAAGACGAGGAAGATAATATGAAAATTCATCTTTTCCAACAGTGTTTGATTGACATGTTCTACCCTCATGTAGGTATGGCTGGTGTAGAAGTACTTGAAAGATTAGGTTGTGAACTTGTAGTACCTAAGAAACAAGTATGTTGTGGACAAATGTTCACTAACTCCGGTTACAATGAAGCGGCTATGGACGCAATTAAGAACACAATCGAATGCTTTGAGAACGCTGAATATGTAGTCAGCATGTCCGGCTCTTGCGCCTTTGCAATCCGCGATGAATATCATCATTTCTTAAAAGATCAACCAGAGTGGTTGGCGCGCGCAGAAAGATTGAGTGGCAAAATTTATGAATTTACTCAATTTATTACTGACGTATTAGGTGTTGAAGATGTAGGGGCTCGTTTCAACGAATCCGTTACATATCATACATCTTGCCACGTAACTCGTTTGATGGGCATTAAAGAGCCTCCATTCAAACTCCTTAAAAACGTTAAAGATATCAACTTGATTGAATTACCACGTGCAGATCGTTGCTGTGGTTTCGGCGGTACTTTCTCAGTTAAAAACCCTGAAATCAGTGAAGTTATGACACGCGAAAAAGCATTGGAAATTGCTGGCACAGGTGCCAACGTTATCTCCGGTTCTGACCAAGCGTGCTTGATGAACATCGCTGGTATGCTTGATCGTCTTCATAAAGAAGGCGAAATTGATCGCCGTATCAAAGTTATGCATATTGCTGAAATCTTAAACTGCCGTTAAGGAGGAGACGACATGGCACTTATATATGACAATCGCCCCTATAAAACACGTATAAAAGAATGTTTGGCTGACGATTTCAAAGTTGCAGCTATTAAAAAAGCACAAGACGTGTTTTATGATAAACGTAATACAGTAGTTGCGGATGTTCCTGAATGGTTAGATTTCCGCGCTGAAGCGGCTAAAATTCGCGATCACGTACTTAACAACTTGGATTACTATGTAAGTCAATTTGCTGACAACGCTGAAAAAGCCGGTTCTAAAGTTCACTTTGCGTTCGATGACAAAGAAGCAACTCAAATTGCATTAGATATCCTTCGCCAACGCGAAGCAAAAATGATCGTTAAATCCAAAACTATCTTAACTGAAGAAATTGGTTTGAACGAAGTGTTAGAAGAAGCTGGTATTGAAGTTAACGAAACTGACTTGGCTGAATTTATTTTGCAAACTGCAGTAAGTCCCCCATCTCACATCGTAGTACCAGGTCTTCACTTTGAACGTAACAAAATCCGCGAAATTTTCGCTGAAAAATTAGGTTATACAGGAACTGAAAACCCTACGGAAATGACTCACTTTGTACGCGGTTATGTACGTGAGCGCTTCTTAAAAGCTGATGTAGGTGTTAACGGCTGCAACTTTGCGGTTGCTGAGTCCGGTACATGCACAATCGTTTCCAACGAAGGTAACGGTCGTATGGCTAGCTCCATTCCTAAGACCCAATTGATCTTCTTAGGTGCAGAGCGTATTGTTCCTGACTTCAAAGCCCTTGACGTTATGATGGAAATGTTGAACCGTTCCGCAGTAGGAGCTAAAATTTCCAACTACTTCTCCATGATGACTGGTCCTGCTCGTTCTGGGGAAGCTGATGGTCCTGAAGAAACTCATATCATCATTATCGACAACGGTCGTTCTGGCATCTTGGGAGGTACATTCCAAGAAATGCTTCGTTGTATTCGTTGCGGTGCATGTATGAACATCTGTCCAGTATACCGTCACGTTTCTGGTCATGGCTACGGCTCCGTATATCCAGGTCCAATGGGTGCTGTATTGACTCCATTGTTCAAAGGTTACGATGTAGCTGGTGATCTTCCATATGCTTCCACATTGTGCGGTGCATGTACAGAAAACTGTCCAGTAGCTATTCCATTACATGAATTGTTGATGGAACACCGTCACGTTATGGCTGACATTGAAAAAACTCGTCCGAAAGCAGAAGAAGCAATCTTCACTGCAGCTGCTAAGATGTTCGGTAATGCAACATTGTTCGATCTTGGTACAAAAGCTGGTGCTATCGGCATGAACTTAATTAGTAATAAAGAAGGTAACATGCCTGCATGGACTCAAGCTGTTCCGGTTATGAACGGTTGGACTAAGTCTAAAGAATTGGGTTCCTTAAAATTCAAGAAATTCCGCGATTTATATGCTGAACATGAAAAGAACAAGAAGAAGGAGAAAAAATAATGGATGTAGCTAAACGTAATCAATTTGTTGCACGTTTATCTCGTGCATTAGGCCGTGATCAAATTCCTACATTTGTAGAATCTTTTGATTATAGCCATGGTCCTCAAGAAACTATGTTCAAAGAGTTATCTCATGAACAAGTTATCACTATGTTCAAGGAACAATGTGAACGAGTAGGTACAAAATTTGTAGATACTACACCTGATAAATTAGGTGAAACTATTATGGCTGTTATCGAAGAGCGTGGTAATGGTAAAGTTGTTTTCCCAAGCTCCTCTGAAGTTGAAGAATATAAATTAAAAGAATTATTCGAACAAGATGCAGCTTCTAATGGTGGTGTTCGTACATATTTCCAATGGGATCCAGCTAAAGGTCGTGAAGAATGTATTTCTAATACTGCTAATGCTGATATCGGTATTACATTCCCATACTGTGGTATTGCTGAAACTGCTACAGTAGTACAAGCATCTGGTGAAGAATCTGGCCGTGCAATTAGCTTGCTACCAGAAACTCATATTGCCGTATTGTATACTGATACAATTAACCCTCGTATGACACAAACAATGGAACATTTGGCTGAACGTTATCACAACGATCCATCCAAATTTCCTACAAATATTTGCTTGATTTCTGGCCCGTCCCGTACGGCTGATATTGAGTTGGTAACTGTAGATGGTGCTCATGGTCCTATCCGCGTTACATATATTTTAGTTAATAGATAATATAGTAACTAGATTAACTAGATTAACTAAAGGCGACTTTCTTTTGGAAGGTCGCCTTTTTTGTATATATTATGGAATAAATAATATTTTATTTAAAAATAAAATATTATACTTGTATTTTTTTCGATATATGCTATACTTAATTCATAACCTATTATTGTGATATGAATTAAAAGAGGTGTATTATGAATATTCCATTCTTTACAGATTACCTCATGTTAAGCAATCCACTAAGTATTGGTATTATCGCGGTGTTCGTGCTCGTGTTAATAGGTATTTATGTATTGCAACGCAAGGGCACATCCTTCGGTAATCTTGTTATTATTGGTACTATTGCTGGTGCCGTACTTGGTGTAGCGGTTCAAATTATTGCAGGCTTCCCTGATGATCCATCTAAAGTGGTTTATATCAAGGAAAGTACTAAGTGGTTCTCCCTTGTTGGGGGCGGTTTCATCGACTTAATCCGCATGCTTGTTATTCCTATCGTTTTTATCTCCATTGTACACGTTATTTTGCACATGGAGGCAGGTGCTAACCTTAAGAAGTTAGTAGTTGCTATGATTTCTACGAATCTCGGTATGGTAGCCGTTGCTGCTGTAGTAGGCCTTATTTTGGGTAATGCTTTCGGCTTAGGGCAAGGTTTTGATATTGTTGAATCTGGTAAGAAGATTCGTGAAATCAAACCTATGGTTGATACATTCCGAGCACTAATTCCAAGTAATCCAATTCAAGCGGCTGCTGAAACAAATGTTATCGGCATTGTTGTATTTGCAATTATCTTGGGTAGTGTAGCTCGTCTATTAAAACAAACAGGAACAAACTCTATGGAGGTATTCACAAAACTATTTGATGAACTTCATCAGTTGATTTCCTGGGTAGCTGATTTCATTATTGGTCTTATGCCATATGGTGTAGTTGCCTTATTAGCTTCTACATTAGCAACTCGTGGCGTACAAGCCATTCTTGATATGGGTTTATTTGTAGTATTACTTTACGTTGGTATCTTAATTATGTTCGTTGTACAAGCTATTTTGATTACTAGCTTTGGTTACAATCCGATTACATATTTCAAGAAAGCAAAAGCACCTCTTTTATTGGCTTTCACATCCCGTTCCTCTATGGGCGTGTTGCCATTGACTGTAGAGACTTTGACAAAACGTCTTGGCGTAAATGCTACAACTGCTAATACAGTCGCTTCCTTCGGTACTACTGCGGGCATGCAAGGTTGTGCCGGCGTATTCCCTGCACTTGTTGTGGTGTATATCTCTAACGTAGCGAATATTCCATTCGATATGACTATGTACATCATGAGTGTTATCGTTATTGCTATCGGTTCCGTTGGTATCGCAGGTGTGCCAGGTACTGCTACAATGGCTGCATCCGTATCCCTTAGTGGTACAGGCCTTGGTGCGTACTTCACCTCTATTAGCCCAATCCTAGCTATCGATCCATTGATTGACATGGGCCGTACATGTTTGAACGTATCTGGCTCCTTAACAAATGCTCTCGTAGTAGATAAAATTATGGGAACTATCGATAAAGACGCATACAATAATCCTAACGAAGGTCGCGTGTAGGCTCTCAAGATTAGATATGAACTTAAAAGTATAGTTATTCCTAGCAACGTTTGAGTTTATAAAACTAATAACACTTAAGTTTATAAAACTAACAACACTAACAACACTTAATCATATAAAACTATCAGAACTAACATAAAAGAACAGCCATCGAGCTGTTCTTTTTTTTACCTTTTTAAAAGTAATAATTATTACAGATTGTAAAGAATAGTATTAATATTCGGTATAAAATTTGTGAGTTAAGCTATAAACATACTTATGCATGTATGGTATACTAACCGTTGCATTTATAAATCATGCTTAATAGATATAAGCCAAGAGGGTAATAGTATGATTACACAAGAATTGAAAGATCGATTAATTGCAGATTATCCAAAGTTTGAGGATATGACACATAAGTTCTATAAGAAAGAACTATCCATTGCAGACTATAAAGGACAATCTGGTGCTTATGGTAGTTACGCTGAGCGCGGTGCAAATACTGGCATGAGCCGTTGGCGCTTCAACGGTGGTCGCATGACACGCGAGCACATATAGTTTTTAGCGGACTCCATTCGTAAATATAACCTGCAACACGTACATTTCACTACCGGCCAATGCTTACAAATGCATGGTCTTGATGGTGATACTATATTGAGTCTCTATAAGGAATGTTATGATCACGGTATCTATAACCGTGGCGCTGGCGGTGACAATCCCAATGTGGTGGCTAGTATTTTACGTGGCATTGATCCTCGTGAAACTTTAGATATTACGCCATATGCAACAGCTATTAGCGTATTTCTTATGGAGCAAATGTTCTATATCAAAATTCCTCGCAAATTTAAGATGGGCATCGATAATGGCTTTGATAGTACCCCGCACTCTACGTTCAAGGATTTAGGCTTTAATTTGACGAAACATAATACCTTTGATGTATATGCTTGTGGTGGTCTCGGACCGAATCCGCGTATGGGGATTCCCGTGGCACACGATGTGCAACCTGAGGATGTATTGTACCATGTGAAAGCTATACTGATGGTCTTTGCGAATCACGGTAATTTTAAGAACCGTGGTAAAGCTCGGACACGTTATATGCCGGCAGAAATGGGTGGGGCGGAAGCTTTCATTAAAACCTATGAAGAAACCTTGGCGATGGTGAAAGAGGTAGAACAGTTAACCATAAATCCTGCTGACTATTCTTATGAAATTACTAAAACCGGTAAACGTGATGATTCTGTGATAAACCATCGCATC
>CAMUQE010000118.1 GCA_947096075.1 Veillonella parvula
AGAAAGACCCTTATAGGGTCAGAGCAAACCACCCGTTCTACGGGTGGTTATGATTCTTAAGGGTATACATAGCCTAATATAGGTTCTGCAGATTTGATTTTTGTAATCTCTACATATGGTTGTTTACGACCGTGGAAGTCTCGCGTAGAAACCTTACCTTCAATCGATACCCATTGTTCATTTTGTAAGCTATCACCATCTGTTTTATAGGCTGTCATGCCAATAGGGGCAACGTCAGCAATACAACAAGCCATAGCCATACGAGAAATAGTAAATTCGTTAGATTTTAATGTATTATCTTCGCGGTTTACATAGCCTGTCATATAAACTGTGTAGTCTTTATATTGATCAACATTAGCTCCAACCTTTACAATAGTTTGATAGAAATTATCTGAGTTCAAAACGATTTCTTTTTTGTCCTTGGAAATCCCTGGCTCTTTACTTTCACTGTTAACGGTGACAACCTCTCCAATAGCATCGTTTGTAAAGTCGAAATTGTTAGTATCATCGTTTACGCGAGCGGCACCATGAACGCCTGTTGATGGTACAAGAACGGGAGGAATGATGAGCAACATAATGGGAATAATAATCGGAACGATAGACTTCCAGTTATGCTTGTAGTATTTTGAGGGCGCCCAAATGATCGTCGCTAGACCTCCTAAAATAAGGGCAATGCCACTAATACCTAGTAAAAGTTCATAACGTGGTGCAATATAGTTCAAATAACGACCTGTCACAATGAGGTAAATACAGCAGATACCTAAGGTGAGATACAATAGACCTTTCACGATAGAAAAGCGATCTTTCAGTCCTAATGTCATGAAATCATCTCCTTTTAATCAATTAAGAACTGAGATAATAATTATCTTAAAATTAAGATATATTACACTATAAGATGTAATGATTATACTGAATTACAAATAGTAGCTCGTTAATTTAATGAGTAATTGTGAGTTGGAAAGTAGTTAAGTAAGAATTTGCCTACTAACTAAGTAAAAATTTGTAAACTAGCTAAGAAAAAATTTGAATACTAATGCTGCTATGTAGGACATAACGGCAATCGTTATACTTAATCGTATGATAAATGAGGTAGGCATATATTGTTTTAATATATACACGTTTTTGATATCTAGCATCGGACCCAAGATGAGGAAGCCCATTACGGAGCTAATAGGAAATAAAGTGCTCAAGGATTTACCGATGATAGCATCTGATGTAGAGCAGACTGAGAAGAAGAATGCTAACATCAGCAAAATTGGAATGGCTGTAAATTCTGGCAAGGTTAATCCTGCATTGAGAAGCCAAGGTTTGCCATACACTTGAACTATAGATAGTACAGTTGCCGCCATGGAGAAATAGAATAAGAGTTGAGAAAACTCTTGTTCCATATGGATTAACAATCTTTTTTTATCAATATATTTAGTTTTAGTTGTTTCTAAAACGATTTCTTCGTAGCTAAGACTCTGTGGTGCTCTTGCTTTCAATATAGATGTGGCTGGAGGCCAGAATCGAAATGATAGGGCTACTAACAAGGCCACAACTAGTCCTAAAACGATACGCCATACGGAGAGCATAGGATTGTCTGGAAATGCATACCAAGTAGAAAGAATGGTGATAGGGTTTATAATCGGACTAGCGAGCATAAATAAAAGGGCTACCGATAAAGGGATACCTCTGTCTATTAGTGCCTTGAATAAGGGGATGATAGCACAGTCACAAATTGGCAAGGCAAAGCCACTGACCATAGCAGCCCCATAACTTTTCCAAGAATGGTCGCCTAACAGTTTTAGTAGCACTCGTTGTGGTACGAAATAGCGAATAATCGTTGAGCCTACCGTGCCTAGCAATAGGAATGGGATGGCTTCGATGATGAGACCCGTGATTATAGCGAAGCATTGGTGAATGGAATAGGGGATGTCATGGCGAAAAGCTGTGACCAACAGTATATAAGTTGTAACACCAATAACTAATAGATTGGGAATGAGTCCCCATGTAGAATTTCGGCACAGCTGCTCCACTTTTTCAGGGGTGGGAGTGGTTACAATTTTAGCATCTCCGTTGTAGGTGCGCAATAAAGCGTGATGTGTATCGGATTCTGTGATGATACAATCTGCGCTGTATAATTGACTCATTACGTCATTACCTAAGCCAGGGAGTATGGTTGAAACAAATTGATCGGTACAAATATATAACACCTTTTCTATTTGTACTAGGTGGCTTAATATATCGCTATATAGTAAGGCTTCTAGTTGATGAAAGCTTACCATGCCATTCCACTCAATCCATAGCTCTTTTGGCTGTAGTCGTTTTAAATAATCCGCAATTTTACAGGCTATCAACTCGTAAGACTTGATATCGCTAGGAACGATGGCACTGAGTTCATCTGCATTGAGTTGTAAGGGCTCTTTGATAAGAGGCTCACTGCCTTCTTCGGCGCTGATTATTGCGGTACCGCCTAGCTTTTTTCGGTATTGTAATTGTTTGTTTATGAACGTGCTTTTACCGGATCCAATAAACCCTGTAACGATATAAACAGGAATCATGATTGACACACTTCGTTATGTACCATTGGTACATTAAAATCTGTTCCGATAACGACTAAACTATAGTCATTAGTTTCACTAGGTGAAAGCGAACAATAATGTGTGCCGTACTGGAGTTCGTGTGGGCCTTCTGTAGTAGGTACAATCCCTTTGGCACGAAGCACTGTATCAGGCATGCCTTCTAAAATGGTTTTCCACTGTGCGAGACTGAGAGTACGTAAATCCTTAAAGGTATGACTCATAAATAAATGTTCATCGTGCAAACAGTGATCATCATGACAATGATACAGGCGCTTGATGTAATCACGCAAACTGATGGTATCCCATGCTTCTTCATGAATTGGTGTATGTGGCGCGAGGTCGCGAATCATACGTTTCGTAATGCTTGTTTGTTGAATATCTTCTGTATGGCTCAAAAAAATCGCATCACCATGAGTGATTTGATCCTTGAAGAAAAGACCAAAATTTTTGATAAACATTGGTGCTTGCATAGCATCGACAGTCGTTATCGATGCGTGAACGTAAGCAGATTTTGCAATGTCCTCGTCGTTACAAGTATGGATGATTTCACTAAGCTTGCTAACACCTGATGGCTCGATGTAGATCATATCGATTTTGTAATTTTGGAGAATATCAAGTAGTGCTTGCTGGAAATTTCCTTGTAAGCTACAACAAATACAGCCAGAGGTTACTTCGCGGACTGTAGCCCCTGTTTTTGCAAGATTAGTCGCATCAAGGCTAGTTTCACCAAAATCGTTTTCTATAATAAGAATTTTATCTTTCGATGTATGTTCTTTTAGTATATGTTGTAAGAATGTTGTTTTTCCAGAACCTAGAAATCCGGATATGATAACAATAGGGATCATATACACCTCCTGAGTAATGTAAACACAGTATACACCCATAGGATAACACAGAAAATACTCTAGGGGGTATATGAAAAGTGGCGAACAGATCAGAGTTTAACGGACTTTTTTGAAATTTATAGGATATATACTTTATATGAGTATACTAGCACATGTAGTTGATATTCATAATTATTTGTAAATAGAATGACATATGTAGTCTTGATTATATATGAAAGAATACGCCTATATGAATAAATATTTATTTGTAAATTCGGAGAAATTTTTATAAAAAAAACTCCTACAAGATCGTTTAGTCGGAGAGGTTGACTAAACTACTTGTAGGAGGCTTGGAGAGACAGTATTACATAGTTCTCGTGATTTAATATATTATTTACTTATAGTATAACAAATTATACATCAAAAATATAGTAATTATTTATTTTATTGTAATTTTGCTAATAATGCTTTGAGGTACACATATACATTTTCAACAGAAGGTAAATGAACGCGTTCTGTTGGTGTATGAGGACTTACGATAGTAGGCCCAAAGCTAATCATCTGTGTATTTGGTAATACGCCTTTTAATAAACCACATTCGAGGCCTGCGTGGATGGCATTTACATTAGCTGGTGTATTGAACATTTCGTTATGCAAGGAAATCGCTTGTTCTTCCAATTTTGAGCCTTTGTCGTATTCCCATGCTGGATATCCACCTGTACGCTCTGCAGCTACGCCAAGTGCTTTTGCAAGAAGCATCATTTTTTTAGTTAAGAATTCAAGACTATTGATATTGGAACTACGAATAGAAATGAGTATTTCAATGGTATGTTGATTTTCACGTACGATAGCAATATTATTAGATGTTTCTACAAGGTTTGGGATAGACTTACTTACAGAATGAACCCCATCTTGTGCAAGATAGATATATGTAATAAGTGCTTCTGTTGTGTCTTCTGCATATACTATTTCAGGAGTAGGAACATCTTCAACTACGAATGTAAGTCCTGGATCCTGTACGCTATATTCGTGTTGATATTGTTTTTCTTGGTATGCGAGTAATGTTTTAATGGCTGCCACATCTTCAGAACGTACAGATAATACAGCTACTGCCTTAGACGGGATTGCATTATGTTTTACGCCACCTTCGAAGAACGCTAAACTAATAGGATATTGCTGTTGAATATCATAGAGCACACGGGTTAGCACTTGGTTTGCATTGGCTCGTTGCTCGTTGATTTCGATGCCGGAGTGCCCCCCCTTGAGGCCGGTTACTGTAATGGATAAGCCCGCATCATAGCCTGGTTGATTGTTATCGCGCAACAATGGAATTTTTACATGTACGTGGCAACCGCCAGCACAACTAACGGTGAAGTCATGTTCTACCTCTGTATCTAGGTTGAGTAAGTAGTCACCAGTTACTTGGCCTTCTTTAATGGCAAAGGCACCATCCATACCAGTTTCTTCGTTGGTAGTGAATAATAATTGCATTGGACCATGTTGTTGGTTTTCATCTTCAAGGAGAGCAAGCATCATAGCAGCACCCATGCCATTATCAGCACCTAACGTTGTATGGTCTGCGTGCATCCAATCGCCTTCGATGATGTTGGCGATTGGATCTTTAGAGAAGTCGTGGTTAGAGTCATGGTCTTTAACACAAACCATATCAATATGGCCTTGTAAAATGATGGATGGACGGTTTTCATAACCTGGAGATGCAGCTTTTTTTATAACTACATTAAAGATTTCGTCTTGATGAACTTCAAGACCTAAATTTTTGGCAAAGTTCACGATGTAATCGCTGATTCCTTTTTCATTGCCGGACTCACGCGGAATTTGGCTCATTTCTTTAAAAATTTCTAAAATGCGTTTTGCTTGAACGATTGTTTCCATAATGGCACCTTTCATTCTCATGTAGAATAGACATGTATGTATTATTGAAAGCTTTTAAAACAATATAAAATGAAATACTTTATCGTAATGATTGCTTGTTTTACAACCTATAGTAGGTTCTTTCATACATACACATGAAATATATAAATTATTACTATATATATAGTTATATCACAATAAGGATTATTAGGATAGCTTATGCTAGGTGCTAGCTATATAGGAATAATATTGTATAATGAGGGTATACGAATAACGAATGACAATTAACTAAATTCTATAGATCTTAGAAGGTTGGTGAACCAATGCAACATGAAAGCCGCAATATTAGCATGCTTATGGATTTTTATGAGATGACTATGGCACATGGCTACTTTACAAAATTAAAAAATGTGGATCGCGTCGCATTTGATGTTTTCTTTAGACGTAATCCAGACAAGGGCGGTTTTGCTATTTTTGGTGGTCTCGAACAAATCGTTGAGTACATTTTAAATCTACACTTTGATGAAAGTGATATCTCTTATTTACGGAGTCAGGGTATTTTTAGTGAAGAATTTTTAGCATATCTAAAAGATTTCTCTTTTACCGGTGATGTATATGCTTTTCCAGAAGGTTCTATCATCTATCCTAATGAACCTGTTATTACAATTGTGGC
>CAMUQE010000119.1 GCA_947096075.1 Veillonella parvula
AAATCCTACACTTGCGATGACTCTATTGGTCACCTATTTCGGAATGTAATAAATTTACCTTATTGTCATAATTGAATTTAAACTATCATTAATTCGCACATCTACTAAATTGATTTTGAAAAGTAAAAAGACCTACATCCTCGACCGTATCATGTACAAAGTACACATCAAAGGTTCAGAGAATATAGGTCTCTTATAAAAATCTATATATTATTGTAATGCTAATTATAGCAAAAATGTAAGCCCCATCGCCATGAAGATGGCTGGCAAAAGGTTTGCAATACGTACTTTACCAGGCCAGATGAGGTCGATACCAACGCAGAAAATCAGAATAGATCCGACGTAGGATAGGTTATCGATGGCACTAGGTGTCATCAGAGGCGCTGCAATATGTGCCATTGCCGTGATGAGCCATTGCGTAATACCTACAGGAATAAAGGAGAACAGCGCCCCTTTTCCCATAGAAGATACCATAACCATAACGATAATACCATCGAGGATGCCTTTCAATAATAGCGTTTGATAATTTCCAGTAAGGCCGTCTTGAATAGAGCCCAGTACCCCCATAGCACCTACAGTAAACGTCAAAGATGCAGTAATAAAAGCATGTGTAAACTTTGGATCACCAGCATTGCCAGTGCGAGCTTTCACCCAATCGCCAAACACGGTAATCCAATGATTAAGATCGATAATTTCGCCAATCACGGCGCCTACGACCATGCTAATAATCATCAATAGCGGCCCCGTTGTTTGTAGAGATCCGTTGACAATGACGAGCATATATCGCATGGCCCCGCTCATACCGAGGAGGAGCACAATAATACCGCTCACAATCATGAGCGTCTGCTTTAAATTTTCTTTCATAAAGCGACCAAACGCGAGGCCACATAGGCTACCAGCTATAATGAGACCAATGTTAATGGCCGTTCCCAAACCAATCATATATTTCCCTTCTTTAATTGTGAAAGTAACACTATCAATTTACTTCAGTATAACAACTACATCGAAAGAAATCAATCTAATTACTCCTCTTATAACATTATATACAGCAAAAAGCCTCTACCCAATAAGGTAGAGGCTCTGTATAGTTTATAGCGTTGAGAGAGAACTAATGATAGACCCGCTTAGGAGAGAGAGAGTATATGTGTTTATATAAAGCGGGCCAACATGAGATGAGTCGCTATCGCCTCATCGATTTTAGTGTACACCCAATTCCACATAACAACAAATTCAATTATGTAAACTCAATCATGCGCAAAAACTATTGTTAACTAATCTCTGCTTATCTCCCTTAAGCTTCATCGTCTACAGGTAAACGTACGATATCTGCTGTTTTATTAATCTCCTCAAAACAAGGGCAGTCTTTACCGTGATCATTGATGAGCCCACTAGCTTGTAGGTGTGAATAAATTGTTACAGGCCCTACAAACTTAAATCCCCGCTTCTTTAAATCTTTGCTAATCCGCGTGGATAGACCATTTTTAGTAGGAAAATGCCCTTCAGGATGGTTTTCATAAATAATCGTTTTATGATTTGTAAATCCCCAAATATAGTTACAAAACGAACCAAATTCAGATTGAATACGTTTAAAAGCCGCAGCATTATTGATAATAGCTTCGATTTTAAGGCGATACTTAACCATCCCTTCCGTCTGCATGATTCGTTCGATGTCGCTTTCACCATAAGCAGCAACTGTATCAATATCAAACTGATCAAAGCATGCTCGAATAATATCTCGTTTATTTAAGATCGTAAGCCAGCTAAGTCCACATTGGAGGTTTTCAAGACAAAGGTGTTCAAATTGAAGTTGATCATCATGAATTGGTCGGCCCCACTCATAATCGTGGTACTCATGATATAAAGGCGTCGTCGGCCATTCACAAGTAATCTTTTTCATTATACACCTCCATGTGCCCATACAAGGACGTCATACATGAGCGCTACTACGAGCCCCATTACTAGATGACCACCCACGTAAAATGGCACCAAATAATAAATGAATAAAAGTAGGGAATGCAAGGCTTTACGAAGCCATACAATCGGCGTGGATGTGTCGTCACCTACCTTACTATCAAGCCAATTATGGACGGCATAAATAGGTGTTCCTAAACGGCGAATCCAGTCCGGAACACGTACCCCAGGATTCAAACCAGGGCAATAGAAGATCACCAAGGGCAACGCCACCACATCAATGACGAGCAGTATGGTTAGCATAAAAGCGAACCAATCTAATTCGCCTTCCCATGTAAAAGGCTGTGCCATGAAACGGGCACCCCACAAATAGGCCTTGTATACGATATACGGTTCTAATAGCCATAATAAGGGCTTTACTACACTCATGGGACTACCTACACCAAACAAAAAATAATAAAAACTACGCATTTGCGTAGTCATTTCATATATACAACATTCCGATTATATCGACTGAATACTAAGGATATAGTGATTTTCTAGGCCAGAAAATCACTTCATACACACCATTTTTTAGTCCTTACATACGTCGATTTTCATACTAATATTATATCAGATTTTGCAGTTTTTGTAAGATTATATTTTATAAAAATTTTATCAATTCATGCTATTTATAGTAGTTATCAATAAAAGAGTTCCCTATATAAGCCATTCATTACACTTAGCTTTTGTATACTTATTTTTCATCAAATTTATGACTTATTTTGATGAATACTTGAATCAATATAGTCATTTAGTTATATAATTATACTTAATAACATAACCTATGGATTACTACAATACCAATAGATATGAGAGTGTAAACGGGAGATACTACTATGACAAAACTACCATTATTAGCGGGTGCTTTCATGATAAGCACTATATTATCACCAGTAGGAGCTATCGATGTTAATATCCCTGGTGCAGATTCGAAGATTCCAAAGGATGCCTACGTAAACTACCAAGCCACAAACCCTGATATTGAAAAGGATGTAGTAAACTATGTGGAAACATTAAAAGCAACTGACAAGGCTAACGGTATTAGTAAAAACGAAATTAAGTATGCTAAAGCAGCCTCTATATATCGCGGTCAACATTACCATAATACAGTCATCTCCATTCATGATCAATACAACCAAATTCGGCTTTCATTCCCCGTTGCAGGCATAAAAAGTGATTATAATATAAGACGTTACAAAAATCCAAGTCGAACCATTGAGGACTATCGAGTATTAACCGATAACGGAAGTCTCAATTTAGAAATTGACTATGCTGATTACAAAGACTATGACTGGCGTAACACAAAAATAGCTTATGAAAAACTAACCGACAAGAATGTTCGTGATTTCTTTCAGGACATGGCAAAACGTAATCCAGCAAAACACATTTCTGATATAAAAGGCACTGTATTTTCATATCCTACTGTTACCTACAGCACTTGGGATAGCATAAAAATGCCACACCTTAAAAACGGAAAAAAAACAACGCTCACCATCGACACAATAAATTTTAAATTTAAGGGCTATAACATGCGTCATCCCTTATATCACGCAGGGTTTGTCTATTATGATAACAACCCCGTTCTGAATAAGGTTCCTACAGATAAATTATTGGCTAATTATGTGCTTCCCTCTGTACAAAACCTAAATGAATTAAATCAATATTCACGCATAGAAAGCTTAAACGGTGTACAATACCGCGTACCAAAAGACGCCATATACGAAGGTGAAAGTAAGGGCACCGACCACCAAGATATTAGATACTACAAAAAAGGAGACATAACATTCTTTATTTCTACTGACAATGTTCCTAAAAACCCATATGCCCGTGAACTTGTTATAAATGGTCATTACAATTTTAAAACTGATTTAAATACGTTCTGGGATATTTACCGTTACCATCCATCAGCATCAGACTATATCAATTACTCAGTTGTATGGAACAATAACATCCCTGGTCTATCCATACACAGCTATGAACCTAATAAGGATGATCACATTCTAAACTTTAACTCCTATGATGGCATATATAGTTTTACTTATACTATCTTCTATCCAAGCTTTTTAAGTGCTGAGGAAGTTCAAAAATTACGGAATATGATTGAGTTCTTTGATTCTACCAATAATCCTAGTTTTAAAATGCAAGAACATGTTCTATTTCCAGAAACATAGAAGATCAACATCCATTAAAGCACCGTTCAAAATCAACCTAATATTATAAGATATGTAAACGTTCCCTACTCTACAGCCATAGCAAAATCTAATGCTAATATATCGCTTAATGAGTCTCACTTTACTCTCATATTTTCCTCAATATAAATAAGCATTAATTATACAAATGTATAAATTAACTAATAAAAGTCGAGCAACTAAACGATAGAAGCTCGACTTTTTTAGTACCAGAAAACTAAAATATACTTAGTTAGGATACAGCATTCACGGTATCCCAAAGAATTGTATGTATGCCCTCAATTTATTATGTGAACAGACTAGCCCTCTATAGCGTCAACTACTTCGCCAATGTACATATAATGCGGTTCCCAACGCTCTTTGCCAACTTGAGTGTACATAGATGGATTCGCTACATAGTATTCCTTTACACTATCCGCCAAATGGGCTTCATCAAATTGATGTTCATATAGCTTTTTACAAACAAAGGTTAACTCTGCTTCTTTGAAAGTCACGCCATCGCCTGCCGCCACTGGTGTTAGTCCAGAGTTAGCTACCTTATCTTCATCGCGACCAGAATGAGATCCTAAGTAACCAAGCGCCTTGCGATAGCTTTCAGGGAAGAAACTAACGGTAAAGGTATCGTATTTTGCCATAAATTCCTGCGTATAGCGGGCTGGATGAATGTACACCGTCACCGTAGACATATCGCCACCATTAGGGCCCCATGTGTTGCCCATACTGCCCCAACTAACCGTACACGTATTAAAATCATCAAGCGTTCCAGCCGTAACAAGAGCCCAACGATCTTCGAACATGGTAAAAGCTTTATAATCTTTTGTTTCAAATGGTTTCATAAGAACCTCCAGTTTATCTCAATTTGACGATATAAATCTTTACCCCTATAATATAGGTAGATAGTCAGACGAGTAGTGACGTCAGGCTCATCTCACAAACTAATAATATGTAGAAATGGCCTTTTCGTTTTATCTAATTTCCGAAGAAACGAAGGGCTATTTTGCTATTTCTAGACAAATAAGCGCCACAAGTGCTCCAAAGGATATCATGACTGATAAAATCCCAAGGATAACCATAATGATTTTATACCCACTCATAAGCACCCCTCCCTTCAAAAACGAAGAGAGGCCCAACCTCGTCTAACTATCCTAAGTCTATTATAGAGCAAACTAATATACGATACAATAAAGACCATATTATATAAATATATGAATAAACTAATAAAAGCCGAGCTACTTAATCCACATAGTAGCTCGGCTTTTAGGTTTATTTAACGTTTGATAGAAGTTCAAAAGTATATTACTGGAATGCTTAAAATAATGGAAGCTGTAATTAAGATATACACTACAAGACATAGCTTTAGCAAAAGCAATAAACTGCCAAATAGGACTTTATAGATAGGTGCTGCTTCTTTCTTAGATTGTATCCAGTCTTTAATTTCATAATATATTTTAGGCTTGTTAAAAGCCGGCGGTAATCGCTTACACCATAAGACAAGCCACAAAATACTGCATATATTACCAAAGAGAAAGAATAGAAATAGTCCGAAATCCTCTAATGAATATACTTTCAATATATAAATATAATAGAGTAGCTGAGTAAACGCCCCTACGAAGTTGACCCATAGATAAATGAGATAAGATTTAAGCAAAAGCACTAATATAATTTTAATATATTTGAGTTTACTCATTAGCTCTCTCCTATCTAATAGTATACAAGCTTAAAAAGCAAAGTTTTTTATTGAGTCAACAGTTTA
>CAMUQE010000120.1 GCA_947096075.1 Veillonella parvula
AAATGCTTCTGTAGGTTCTGTACAAGCAGTTAACTTCAATTGCCCTGGACAAATCGTTATTGCCGGTGAAACTACAGCGGTGGAAACAGCAGCTGAAAAAATGAAAGAAGCAGGAGCAAAACGCGCAGTAATGCTTCCGGTAAGTGCTCCATTCCACAGCCGTTTGATGGAACCCGCAGCTCTTCGGTTAAAGGAAGAGTTGGATAAGATCCAAGTGTGTGATGCACAAATTCCTGTAGTTGCAAATGTTACTGGCAAGATTTTGACTAATGCAAATGACATTAAAGAGTCCTTAGTTACTCAAGCCGCTAACCCTGTCTTGTGGGAAGATTGTGTAGCTGAAATGGTAAACTTTGGTGTTACTCGCTTTGTTGAAGTGGGGCCTGGGAAAGTACTCACAGGTTTTACTAAAAAGATCAACAAAGATATGGAATTAGCTAATGTTGAAGACATTGCATCCTTAGAGAAAACGCTTGAATTTTTGAAGGGGGTTCGATAAAATGCATTTAGAGGGTAAAGTAGCCATTGTAACTGGCGCATCCCGTGGCATTGGTCGCGCTGTAGCTATCAATCTAGCACAATCTGGTGCTGATATTGTAGTAAACTATAGCGGTAGCGAAGGTGCAGCACAAGAAACTGTTGAAGCTGTACAAGCGTTAGGCCGAAAAGCCATTAAATTTAAAGCTAATGTAGCAAATGCTGATGAAGTTGCTTCCATGGTGGAAGAAGCTCATAAAGAATTTGGTCACATTGACATTCTCGTAAATAATGCGGGTATTACGCGCGACGGTTTGTTGATGAGAATGAAAGACGAAGATTTTGATGCTGTAATTGATATCAACCTTAAAGGTGTATACTTGGTAACTAAAGCAGTATCTAAAATCATGATGAAACAACGTTCTGGTCATATTATCAACATGACATCTGTTGTAGGTGTTATTGGTAATGCTGGTCAAACTAACTACGCTGCTTCTAAAGCGGGCGTAATTGGTTTTACTAAGTCCTGTGCTAAAGAATTGGCTAGCCGTGGTATTACAGTTAATGCTATTGCTCCAGGCTTTATCAACACAGATATGACCGATGTATTACCAGAAAAAGTTAAAGAAGCTATGGTTACTGAAATTCCATTGGGTCGTATGGCTGATGCTGAAGAAGTAGCAACAGTAGTAACATTCCTTGCTAGCGATTTTGCTAATTATATTACAGGTCAAGTCATCAATGTTGATGGTGGCATGGTAATGTAGTTGTAAAATTAGACTATATATAAATACACTTTGAAAGGAGGTGAACCACTAATGAACACTTTCGATAAAGTTAAAGCAATCGTTGTGGAACAATTAGGCGTTGATGAAGCTGAAGTTACCATTGATTCTACATTCATCGACGACTTAGGCGCTGACTCCTTAGATATCGTTGAATTGATCATGGCATTTGAAGAAGAATTCAATGTTGAAATCCCTGACGACGTTGCAGAAAAAATTAAAACCGTTAAGGATACAGTAGAATATATTGATTCTGCTAAATAAGCTGTAAAGCTAACAATTCAACCGAACGGGAGGCCGAGTGGCCTCCCAACCGGTTTTATTTACAGGAGGATTTGATAGTGAAGCTCCCTGAACTTCGCATTGGGAATCTAGTGGCCAAAGTACCTATTATTCAAGGTGGTATGGCGATTAGATTGTCTACAGCTCGCTTGGCAGCAGCCGTTGCAAATGAAGGTGGTATCGGCCTTATTGCGGCATCGGGCTTGCCTTTCGATGAATTACGATACGAAATACAATTAGCTAGAAAATTATCACCTACGGGTATTATTGGTATAAATGCGATGGTAGCAGCAACTCAATTTGCTGGTTTAGTAAAGACTGCCATCGAAGAAGGCATTGATCTTGTAGTAGCAGGTGCTGGTTTTTCAAGAGATATGTTCGCAATGGGCAAAGAGTCTGGTACTCCTATTGTACCAATTGTTTCGTCCGCAAAATTAGCTCGCATTTCTGAAGGTTTAGGTGCTGCAGCTGTAATCGTAGAAGGCTGTGAAGCTGGTGGACACTTGGGAACGGATCGTTCTGCTCGAGAAATCGTTCCCGAAGTTGTAGCAGCGGTAAAAAATATTCCAGTAATTGCTGCTGGTGGTGTTCTAGATGGCCGTGATATCGTTGAAATGTTAAAAATCGGCGCTAGTGGTGTTCAAATGGGTAGCCGTTTTGCTGCTTCTGATGAATGTAATGCATCTGATGAATTGAAAAAAATGTATGTACGAGCTACAAACCCTGAGGATATTGTATTGATTCAAAGTCCTGTTGGGTTGCCTGGTCAAGCAATTAAAAACAAATTTGCTGAATCTGTTTTAGATGGTACTGTAGCACCTCCAACAGTGTGTGATAACTGTTTAAAACATTGTTCTCATAAATTCTGTATTATCCGTGCTCTTTCTCGTGCACAACAAGGTGATGTGGAAACAGGTTTGGTGTTCTCTGGCAATAATATGAGAAAAGTCGACAAGATTATGCCAGTTAAAGATATCTTTGCTCAATTGAAACAGCAAGTAGCAGAGATTGATTAATTTAAAGGGCTGTATAGCTATAAGAGGTGGAATAATTGGAAAAACGTGTAGTAATTACTGGCTTAGGGGCAGTGACTCCTGTAGGTATCGGTAAAGAGAACTTCTACAATGCGTTATTGGCAGGCCAATCTGGTATTGGGCCGATTACACGCTTTGACGCATCTGACTATGCAACACGCATTGCTGGTGAAGTAAAAGATTTTGATATTACAAACTATGGGGTAGACAAAAAAGAAGCTCGTCGTATGGACCGTTCCGTAGAATTTGCTATCGGTGCAGCTGTTCTTGCTTGTGAAGATGCTGATCTTGATTTAGATAAAGAAGATTTAGACCGCTGTGGCACTGTAGTTGGTACTGGTATTGGTGGTATTGACTCTATCCATGAGGTATATGAAACTTTGTTTGATAAAGGTCCTGGCCGTGTAAGTCCGTTTGCAGTACCTATGATGATTGCAAATATGACATCTGCACGTGTATCCATTCGCCTTGGTCTTAAAGGTCCTGTTATTACAGACGTAACAGCTTGTACCTCTGGTACTAATGCTATCGGCGATGCATTCCGTATCATTCAACGCGGTGATGCTGATGTGATGTTCGCTGGTGGTACTGAAGCAGCTGTATCTCCAGCTGCAGTAGCTGGTTTTGCAGCTATGAAAGCCATGTCCACACGCAATGACGAGCCAACAAAAGCATCTCGTCCATTTGACCGTGATCGCGATGGTTTTGTAATGGGGGAAGGTTCTGGTATCGTAGTTCTTGAAGAATTAGAACACGCAAAAGCTCGTGGTGCTCATATTTACGCTGAAGTAGTAGGTTATGGTACCAATGGTGATGCTTACCACATCACTGCACCAGCTCCTGGTGGTGTACAAGCTCGTAAATGTATGGAATTAGCAATTAAAGATGCAGGTATTGATCCTAAAGACGTTAACTACATCAATGCTCATGGTACATCCACTGGCCTTAATGACCAAAATGAAACATTGGCTATTAAAGAATTGTTCGGCGATCACGCCAAAAATATCGCTGTTAACTCTACAAAATCCATGACAGGTCACTTATTAGGTGCTGCTGGTGCTATCGAAACTATCGTTATGGCGATGGCTATCGAAACTGGTAAAGTTCACCCTACAATTAACTGTGACAATCCTGATGAAGGTTTGGATCTAGACTATGTTCGTGAAGGGGCACGTGAACTACAAGTTAAATGTGCACTTTCTAACTCTTTCGGTTTTGGTGGTCATAACGGTACGCTTTGCATTCGCCGTTATGAAGCTTAATGGTTGCTATCGAAGCGCATAAGAGTAAGATGACACAAGCTCGTGAAGAATCTCTTCATGGGCTTGTTGCTCGTTTAGACATACCTGTGTCAGATATATCCATTATAGATTGTGCTTTTACACATACATCTTATGCGAATGAACATAAATCAAAGCATATCCATCACAATCAACGATTAGAGTTTTTAGGCGATGCTGTATTGGATCTTATTATTGGGGAATACCTATTTAAAAATTATCCAGATATGGCAGAAGGTAATTTGACGAAAATTAAGGCTGCTACAGTATGTGAGGATTCTTTAGCATCTGTGAGTCGTTCTTTAGAACTAGGACAATATTTATTGCTTGGACATGGCGAACGCGCTTCTGGCGGTAATGATCGCAACTCTATACTAGCGGATACCTTTGAGTCTCTCATTGGTGCTATTTATATTTCTACAGATTACCAAACGGTAATGACCTTTGTTTTAAAACATTTAACTACTTATATCATGCAAGCCTTAGAAGGTAAGCGGGGCAAAGATTATAAGACATTATTACAAGAATATGTGCAACGAGATGGGGACAAACATATTGTCTATCATTTGCTCAGTGAAAGTGGTCCCGACCATGCTAAAACCTTTCATATGGAGGTTGAAATCAATGGTATTACTTACGAGGCCGGCTCTGGTAAAAGTAAAAAAATTGCAGAACAACATGCGGCTCAATTGACTTTAGAAAAGTTGATGGCTGATAAATAGAAAAGCGCCGAATGGCGCTTTTTTCTGTATAATAGTATGTGAGTAATAATCTATATAATAGTAGATGAGTAATAATTTTTACATAAGAAGAGGAGGTGTCTATGAAACCATTTGGTATGATTCCCTTTTTTATACCTCACGTAGGTTGTCCCTATGTGTGTACATTTTGTAATCAATCTCGTATTACGGGCCAATCTGGTATTAGTCACCTAACTCCAGATTATATACAACAAACAATTAAAGACTATGTAGGCACAAAACGGTGCGAGAAGTTTTGGGAGGTTGCCTTTTATGGGGGATCATTTACGGCTATTCCTAAAGATTTACAACATAAATTATTAATGCCTGCCTATGAAATACTTCAACGGGGAATCATTGATGGCATACGTTGCTCTACAAGACCTGATGCTGTAGGTGATGAAGCGATTACATTATTACAGTCTTATGGAGTAAAAACTGTAGAACTTGGCGTGCAGTCTATGAATGATGGTATTTTATTCAATGCTAAGAGGGGGCACACGGCACAAGAGGTAGTAGAGGCTGTTACACGATTAAAACAGCATGATATGATCGTTGGGGTTCAACTTTTACCAGGACTAAAAGGAGAGACTTGGCAAACCATAATAGAAACGGCCATTACGGTAGCTGCATTACAACCTGATTTTATACGTATCTACCCTGTACTAGTTATAGAGAATACAGAACTAGCCGACCAGTATAGAGATGGAGAATATGAACCACTAAGTACTGAGCTAGCTATACAGTATTGTGCATTTTTAAAAAATTGGTTTGAACAGCATGGTATTGAAGTCATTCGCACGGGATTACAAAGTACAGAAGAATTAGATTCCGGTAATAGCTTAGTGGCAGGTCCATATGAGCCAGCTATGGGGGAGCTAGTTGTGAATGAACAATATAAGCAGCGAATTGAACGTTGTATTGATGAGCATGTATCTCAGTATAAGTATTCACTAAGTAACGATTGTTCTAATCTAACTGAATATGCTACTTATGAAAATCTAGGATTTAGTAGAGTTAATGCTGATAATACTGGATGTAAAGATAAGACTAATAATGATAAAACAAATTATATTGGGAATAATAGTATTGCAATAAAACATAATATTATTATTTCTTATCCTAGAAGCTTAACATCTAAGGTGAGAGGGC
>CAMUQE010000121.1 GCA_947096075.1 Veillonella parvula
GCCCTTACTTATGCAATACAAACTCCAAATATACATAAATGATCTTTAATAATCTGTGAAATAAGTATGTATAGTTAAAAGCTAAATTATTATATGAAAATAAACACATTTATAATAGCAATTAAAATATTCATGCAATATACTTGAAGCCCTATAAATAGAGAAGAAGAACGTTGCGAGCAACGTTCTTTTTTAGTTTGTATACTATTTCATAGCACCAAGAATTGGTGGTACAATTTGTTTTTTACGAGACATAGTATTAGGTAAGAATACACCATTATCTTTTATTTCTTTTTCAAATGCTTTAGTAACTACAGCTTCTACATCGCCACTAAACAACAATGTTGTGCTTTCATCGAGAATATTTGTAATCATGATGTAAGATGCATCGTAGTTATTAGCATTGCGAAGCGCTTCTAAGGCTTGTACTAGTTCACCTTGTTTAGCCAATACATCAGTTGTATCCATAACAGAAATTTGACCGATAGAAATAGTCTTACCTGCTTCAGAGAATTCTTTCATGTCTGTACGAACGATATCATCATTAGTTAAATCAGAAATATCTGCTCCCGCTTTCAACATATCTAGCCCATAGGACTCAATATCTACGCCAGCGATTTCAGCTAATTTATGAGCCATTTCTTTATCTGTTTCTGTACATGTTGGAGAGCGGAATAACACAGTATCAGAAATGATAGCAGATAACATCAAGCCTGCAACGCCTTTAGGAATTTCTTGATTATTCTCCATGTACAACTTAGTAATGATTGTATTAGAGCAACCTACAGGTTCTAAACGCATGAATACAGGTCCATCAGTTTCGAAGTCACCAATGCGGTGATGATCGACAACACCACACATATTCATGGATTTATAGCCATCAATTATTTGTTTGGATTCGTTATGGTCTGTTAAATACAAATTACCGCCTTCTGGAGCAAACTCTTCCCAATTTTTAACAACTTGAGGGTGAGCAAAGCCAAAATGGTTCAAAATATATGTTGTTTCTTTGTTAGCTTCACCTGCACAGACTGGAGTTGCTGGTGTCCCCATTTGTGTTAGTAAGTTAGCAAAGGAAATAGCAGAACAAATTGAATCAGTATCAGGGCTTTTATGACCTGCTACATATGTTTTTACATCACTCATAATATACCTCTTTTATATTAATTTCATACTTAATATCGACTTACGTCAATCCGATTTTTAACTATATCATTATATCATAAATCATACAAAAAAACACGCCACTACTAAGTAGTGACGTGTTTTTAACATTCTATAAAATTATCTAATATAAATGATTAGTCGTGATTCTTTTTGCGGTTTGTAAACAAACCAGGTCCAATTGTTTCAATGATGATAAACAACATTGGGATGATAAAGATACCAAACAATGTAGCTGTTGTCATCCCTGCTACTACAGTAATACCCATAGAAGTACGTGCACCAGAACCAGCACCACTAGATACTGCCAATGGTAATACACCAAGGATAAATGCAAAGGATGTCATCAAAATTGGACGCAAACGAATTTTTGCAGCTTCGATAGCAGCATCAACAACATTCATACCACGCTCGTCAACGCGAATCTTAGCATACTCGATAATCAAAATCGCATTTTTCGCAGCCAAGCCAACCAAGGTTAAGAGACCGATCTGCATATAAATATCATTTGCTAAGGAATATCTGCCTGTGAAGTTCAATAAGAATGGTACTAAAGAAGCACCTATCATACCAGATGGTACGGAGAACAATACAGCAAATGGAACCTTCCAAGACTCATATAAGGCAGCCAAGATTAAGAATACAAAAACAAGGCCTAAACCAAGAATCAACATAGTTTGAGAACCGGCTTTTAATTCTTCACGAGATTGCCCTGCCCAATCATATGTATAACCAGTAGGTAATGTTTTAGCGGCTGCCTCTTTTAATGCGTTGATAGCATCACCAGAGGAGTACCCACTAGCTTGAGATCCACCAATTTGTACGGCCATCGTATTATCAAAGCGAGTGATACTAGATGGTGTACCTGTTTGTTCCTTTGTAATATAGTTAGAAACAGGTACCATTTGGCCATTACTATTTCTAACCGCTAACATATTAAGCTGATCTGCATTTTGACGATATGCGTCTTCCGCTTGGACTACAACCTTATAGTTTTTACCATAAGTAGTAAAGTCGTTAACTTGAATACTACCGTAGAACCCTTGCAAAGTGGTAAAGATATCAGCTAATGCTACACCATCTTGAGCCGCTTTTTCACGATTTACATCAAATTGTAATGTCGGCGTAGATGTATCAAAAGTAGTATAAATGGATCGAATTGCCGGGCTCTTACGAGCTTCCGCAATAAATTCATTAGTACGATCAGCCATAACTTGTGGACTATCGCCAGCTTTGTTGATGATGTACATACTAAAACCACCAGTTGTACCCAAACCAGGAATGGATGGTGGATTCATAGCAATTACAGTTGCTTCTGGTACACCTTGAGCGGCAAAACCAAAGGTTTGACCAACCATTGCATTAATAGAAGTTGCAGCAGTAGTACGATATTTCCAGTCAGACATAGTAGCAAAAATTACACCAGCACTAGACTTTTGACCACCACCTAAAAGGTCAAAACCAGCGACAGTAAATACTTCTTGGAATAATTGTTCATCCTTAGGTTTTTCAGGATCATTTTTTTCTTCCAAGAAAGATGCAATTTTTTCAAGTGTAGCCATAGTCCGTTCAGATGTAGCACCAGGTGGCTCATTAATAGCAATCATGTAGTAACCACTATCTTCAGCTGGTACGAAAGAAGTTGGTAAGAAGTGGAATACTAAGGCTGTACCACCTGCAAATACTAGCAATGTAATAACAGTTAAACTCAAACGATGGCTTAAACGCGCTAATTGGATGCCATACCAATTACTGAATCGTTCTAGAGCAGCATTAAACTTATTTAATTGGCGATGTAACCAATCTTCACGATTTTTAGATATATGTGGTTTCAACATTGTAGAACATAATGCTGGTGTCAACACAAGTGCAATAATAGCTGAAATTACAACGGAAACAGCAATCGTTAATGCGAACTGTTTGTAAAGGATGCCTGTCATACCACCCATGAAAGCGACTGGTACAAATACAGCAGTCAATACAAAGGCAATACCAATTACTGGTCCTTGCACATTTTCCATTGCTTTAATAGCCGCCTCTTTTGGAGGTAAACCATTATATTTTAACTCGTATTCAACAGCCTCTACCACTACGATAGCATCATCAACAACAAGGCCGATAGCCAAAACCATGGCAAAAAGCGTCAAAGTGTTAATAGAGAAATCTAATAAAACAAAAGCACCAAATGTGCCAAGCAAAGATACTGGCACAGCAATCATAGGAATGATTGTGGATCGCCAAGATTGTAAGAAGACATATACTACAACTAAAACAAGGAGCAATGCCTCTACAAATGTATGCTCAACCTCATTAATAGATGCACTTACGAATTTAGTATTATCTACAACTACATTATATTGCATATCTGGTGGGAAGGATTT
Source organism: Veillonella parvula (assembly GCA_947096075.1). Classification (GTDB taxonomy): domain Bacteria; phylum Bacillota; class Negativicutes; order Veillonellales; family Veillonellaceae; genus Veillonella; species Veillonella parvula_C. The sequence continues at coordinate 3,546 of CAMUQE010000121.1, forward strand.
AGATTGCTCATCTAGAACCTTCTTAACATTAGCAATTGTTTCTAATGCATTAGCATCATTTTGTAGAGAAATAGCAAAACCGGCAACCTCTTTATGAGCAGATTTTGCGATGAAGTCATACCCTTCAGCCCCAATTTGAATACGGGAGACATCTTTTAGATGTAATACCTTACCATTAATGCTTTTAATAGCAATATTGCCAAATTGTTCAGGTGTTACGAGACGTCCATCAATTTTGATAGGATATTGAAAGGCTTGTTCACCATTTGTAGGGTTTTTCCCTACTGTACCTGCTGCGGCTTGTAAGTTTTGACCTTTTATAGCCGCCGTAACTTCAGAGATAGTAACACCAAGTTTTTGCATCTTCGCAGGATCCAACCAAATGCGCATAGAATAATCAGATCCGAACTCCTGTACAGAACCAACACCCTTAATGGATTTGATTGTATCCATCATATAATTGGTACCATAGTTCTTTAAGAATGTTGCATCATATGTGCCATTTGGTGAACTCAAAGAGAATATAAGTGCCATATCACCAGAAGATTTAGTAGTTGTAACACCTACAGCTTGTACCTCTGAAGGCAATTGTGCAAGTGCTGCTTGAACACGGTTTTGCGTATTAACCGCATCCATATCAGCATCTGTACCTTGATTGAACTGAACAGTCAACGAATAGCTACCGTTACTGGAACTATTAGATGTCATATAGTCCATATCTTGTACGCCTACAATCTGCGTTTCAATAACACTGGCTACTGTATCATTAACAACTTGAGCAGTTGCACCAGTATAAGCAGTATTAACTTGAACTGTAGGTGGAGAAATTTGTGGATATCGAGCTACCGGAAGGTTCATCATAGAGATAAGCCCTACCAACGTGATAACAATGGCTATTACGATGGCAAAGATAGGTCGATTAATAAAGAATTTCGACACGATCTATCCTCCTTTTATTTTGTAGCTTTCAACTGTTCTTTAGTTAGTAGTTTGCCATTTACTTTTACGCCATTTTTCACCTTAGTTAAGCCGTCAACGATGATTGTATCACCAGCAGCCAAACCAGATTTAATGATCGTTTCATTACCTTTAGTACCACCAATCTCTACTGTCTTTTGTTCTACTACACCAGCTGCATTTACAACATAAACAAAGTTTTTGTCCATGATTTGTAAAATTGCACGACTTGGTACAAGGATTGCATTTTTAATCTTTTCACCAGGAGAAACAACAGTAGCATACATATTAGGTAATAATAAATGATTAGGATTTGGGAAGGACGCTTTCAATACAAGCTTACCCGTAGATTGATCTAAACTTTTAGCCGCTTGCACGATAGAACCAAGTTCATTATATGTTTCGCCATCAGCAAGTTTTAATTGAATATTTGGACCATTAGAATCATCCGTTGTAGGATTCTTCATAAAATCAAGATATTCTTGCTCAGTCATACTAAACTCAACGAAGATTGGATCAATAGAATCGATTGTAACCAATGTAGTAGAGCCAGCCTGAACATAAGTGCCTGTATCTACGTCATCCAAACGTAATGTACCAGAATATGGTGCATATACCATGGTATCCCCCATATTATCTTGAGCAATTTTCACGGATGCTTCATACGCTTCATAAGTAGCCTTAGCTTGCTCTGTAGCACTACGTTGCGTATCTACACGTTGTTGAGCAATCGCATCTTGTGATGCCAAAGTTTCATAACGTTGAAGATCTACTTCAGCATTTTTCAAGTTTGCATTAGCTTGAGCTGCTTGTGCTTCTGCATTGGCAAGACTCGCTTCATATTGACGAGAATCAATTCGATATAATGGTTGTCCCGCTACTACTTGTTCCCCACCTTTTACAAACTTCTCAACAATATAACCACTTACACGAGCATGTACAGCTACAGAGTTCTCCGCAACTACAGTACCAGCAAATGTTTGATCAACTTGTGTATCACTTGCTGTAAGTTTATATGTATTAACATTAATCTCACCAGCTTGCTGTTGATTGTTGCCACACCCAGCAATCATCACAGCAGACATTACGAGAGCTGCTAACATACGGGAATAACGATACTTCATTATCTGTACTCCTTTTCAGAAACTAATCATTCATGTCACATAATTACATAAATATCTTTATATATTTTACAGGATTCAATAAG
>CAMUQE010000122.1 GCA_947096075.1 Veillonella parvula
GGATTAAACTCTTTAATCTACTTACATTTCTCTACAAACCCATCAATAATATTCATATTAATATAAGTAGTATTCATAACATGATAATATTCAGAAACATATTCCAATGATATACTTAAAATAGTGTATTTTTATTTATTAAAGGGTTGTGTGTATGAGAAAAAGTAAATGTAAGAAAAAAGCAAGTGGTTGCAATCAGACCATTACATCGAAAGCTCTATTATTTTCCATGATTTTAACGGCTATGAGTGGTCAAATTGTAAATGCGATTGACAAGAATGTAACAGATGAACCTGTAACATTACCAACTTATAATGTGACTGTGACAGCTACAAGAACAATGGAAGACATTGTAAAAACACCTAGTTCTGTTTCTGTTGTAACAACGGAAGATATTGAAGCGCGAAGAGCTGATACGGTAGCAGATGCTCTACAAATGTTGCCTGGTGTTTATAAAAGCCAAAAAGCCAATGGCGGCTTACAAATCCGTGGATTTGACTCTACAAATACATTAGTACTACTTAATGGTGTACCAATGAATAATACATTTAATAATAGTGTTGATTGGGAAGCTATACCGGTACATTCAATTGAACGAATTGAGCTAGTACGTGGCCCTAGCTCTTCTTTATATGGTGGTAGAGGTGTGGCAGGTGTTATCAACATACAAACGAAACAAGCAGAACCAAAACAATCCGTAAAAGACATTCATTGGCATGGTCAAGTTGGATATGGCTCTAATGGAACACTGAATAACGAGTTAGGCTTTGACGCTCGTGTATCAGATCGTGTTGCTGTTGGTATGTCTTTTGAACAAAGACGTACCGATGGATATCCAGGTTTCTTCATTACTGGCAAAGCAGCAAAAATCAAACCTAATACAAAAACAGTGACACCTGATAATCCTGTACCACAAACCAAAGATGGTGCCTATCTATTAGGTAGTCGAGGTAATAAGTCATATAATAATAAAAGTCTTTCAACCTATATAACGATGAATCTACGTGACAAGGAAGCTTTAACATATTCATATCTATACACAAAAAATAGATATTCCTATGAAAATCCTATGAGTACGATTACAGTAAATGGTAAACCAGTTTTCTCAGGAAACATCAAAATAAATGATCAAAAATATGTGGCTCTTAGAACAAGTAGATATTTAGGCTATGATGGATTGAAAGAATATCACGCTCATAATTTACAATATAAAAATGACAAGAGCAAATTACAAGTTATTTTTAATGTATTGGATCGCAAGAAAGACGGATTCTCTAGTCCTAATAGTCCAAACACACCAAACTATAATGGACCTGGCGATGACTCCTTCTACCCTGGAAAAACAATTAACTTAGATGTACAAAAAATCTGGGACCGTATGGGTAAACATACTCTTGTTGCTGGATTAAACTGGAAAAAAGAAAACTTTGATCAAAAACGAAGAGAACTAACAAATTGGAGAAATCATTCCTCTTTTGATTCTACAACATATCCAGGTGGATTGTATGAAATTAACAAAGGCGCTACTAACAATCTAGCATTATTCATACAAGATACTTATCGACCTAATAATGATTGGGCAATTTATACAGGGCTTCGTATAGACCGATTTAAAAAGTACCATGGACAACACGTTACGTATGATAAGGTTAATAAAAAATATGACACCGTAAATCATGGAGAAGGCGCCTATACAGAATTGAGTCCTAGATTGGCTATTGAACATTATTTGAATGACTCTTTGAACGTGTATGCTTCTTACGGACACTCCTTTAACCCACCTCCATTGAGCCAAGTGTATCGATATAGTGATATTGTAAAAGCCAATCCTAACTTAGATCCGGAACGGTCTGACTCATTTGAAATTGGTCTAAAAAAAGAATGGAATACAAAAACAACATTAAATGTATCTGGATTCTATGTAAAAACAAAAGACAAAATAAAATATGTAACCTATTATGATCGTAATGGTGATGTAGATTATAAAATGTATAATAATGTGGACCTAGAAACTCGCCGTGGTGTAGAACTAGAAGTTCGACATAAATTATCATCAAAATGGTCTGTATTTGGAAATTATACTTGGCAAATGGGCCGTATTAAACATAAAAAACTTCCTAATACAAATACTAACGAATATACGGAAGTAAATTATGATATTCCTAAACATATATTCCATGCAGGGCTTGAATATACTAGTGGCAAATGGAATGCACTTTGGGATACTCAATATGTAAGTCGTCGTCAATCTGTAGATGACATTACTGGTCAATATGGTTCTGAGAATAGTTACTTTATTTCTAATATAGCTATGAATTATAAGTTCTCTAAAGAGGCGACATTGCAGTTTGGTATTCAAAATGTATTTAACCGCATATTCTTTAATGATGAAGCAACAGCCGGTCGTACATACTCCGCAAGTATGAAGTTTAAATTCTAGTAATCATTGGTCAAATTATAGTAAAAGCTTTTCTATTTAATAAGCTTCCAAGTTCTCCGCCATAAACAAATCCATTATGATAATTAGCCTTCTTCATATCTTTTGAATAAATAAAAATATGTGGAACAAATTCTACACTACACGCATAATTATTTCTGTTAGCCTGAAAACAGATTTCAAAGGTAAGATCTTTATTTTTAGAGATTTTCTTTAACTTCTGACCTTTACCGGTCACCTTAAAATCTGGAAAATGACTCGCTATATCCTGCCACGCTTTTTCACATACTTCTCTAGGCTTCAATGTCATACTAATACTCCTCAAATATCTTATAACTTGTTTATTTTAATTATATTACATCTCCTAGTATGAGTGTATAGTAAAAGCCCTTCGCTTATGCGAAGGGCTAATCTATTATTTCTCTTGTACTTGTTTACCACTCATATGTTCAATAGTAATTTCATACATTTGTGTTGCTCTCCCATTACGAGCAATTTGTTCATCAGCTAACGTTTCATCAGGATAATACTTCATAGCAAATTCTTTTAATCGATCAATAGATTCTGGACCTGCCTCTAATAAACGACATCTTCCAAATACGACTACACTTTGTACATACGGTGCCCAGGATTCAGATTTATCAATATGCTCATTACCATATACGGTAAAACATACCTTATCTGAAGTTTTCAATGCATCTACTTTATGACCAGCTTTAGCTCCATGAAAATAAATCTTCTGTCCTGCAAAATCTTAAAAGTAATTAATAGGAATAGCATAAGGGTAGCCATTATCGCCATTCATGGCTAAAACACCTCGACGATTAGATTGTAATAATCTTTCTACAGCATTACGATCTATTTCGTTTATCTTCTTGCGAACTGGTTTAAACATACATTTAGACTTCCTTTCTAGTAAGCAAAGCCACTGCCTCAACGTGAGCAGTCATTGGGAACATATCTACAGGTTGAACTTCTTGTAATTCATAGCCGTAGTGTGTGAGGATTTCAATGTCGCGTGCCATGGTAGCTGGGTTACAGGATACGTAGACGATGCGTTTTGGTTCCATTCCCGCAGCGGAGGTCAGGACTTCTTTTTTACAGCCCGCGCGGATTGGGTCGAATACGATTACGTCTGGTCGTACACCAGCTTTATAGAGTTTTGGCATTTCCACGGCCGCGTCTGCTACAATAAACTCCGTATTATCATAGCCATTGCGACGTGCGTTTTCACGAGCATTGATAATGGCTGGTTCTACGATTTCAATACCGATAACATGTTTTGCCTTATGGGCCAAAAACAATGAAATGGTACCTGTTCCACAGTACGCATCGATAACAGTTTCCTCCCCTTTTAGGTTCGCATATTTTAGTGCTTGATCGTAAAGCACTGTAGTTTGTTCTGGATTAACTTGGAAAAAGGAATGAGGTGATAAAGTAAACCGTAAGTCTTTAATATGGTCTGTAATAGTCCCATCTCCATAAAGGATACGATTTTTTGGTCCAAGAATAACATTTGTACGTTTACCATTCACGTTATGAACGATTGTTTCTACTTGAGGTACACGTTCAGTCAGGTTTTTAACCCACTTTTCTTGATGCGGTAAGTTATCTGTTGCGGTTACAAGAATAACCATCCATCCAGATTGCCCAATACGTCCAATGATATGGCGCAACACCCCTTTTCCTGTATGTTCATCATAGGGCTCAACATCAAGCTCTTTAGCAATTTGATAACATGCTTGCGCAATGATATTGTTACCTTCATCTTGTATGGGACAATTCGTGCCTTGCACAATATCGTGAGAACCCATGGCATAAAATCCCATGAGAATATCACCTTTAGTACCACCTACAGGCATTTGCATTTTGTTACGATATGCCCAAGGGTCTTTTGGACCTAATGCGGGTTTCACAAGTTCTGGGTTTTGATGTCCAATGCGTTCTATAACATCTTTCACTTTTTGTGTTTTTAGTGAAAGCTGCCCTTCATAGGTAATATGTTGTAATTGACAACCACCACAGAATCCGTAAAGATCACAACTGGCATCGATCCGATTCGGCGCCATAGTAACGATTTCCAAGAGTCTACCTGTAGCATACGTTTTTTTCACCATAGTAATAGATACTTTCACTGTTTCCCCAGGTAAGGCAAAGGGAACAAACACTGTAAAGTCCTCTACGCGACCTACCCCTTCGCCACTACTGCCAATACCGTGAATGGTAACTAATACTTCGTCCCTAAATTTAACAGGGGCGTTCAACATAGCTTGTTGTTTTTTAGATACAGAAGAATTGGTATTTTGTTGTCCATTATAACGATTGGAATTCTGTTTCCCATTAGATCGATTTTTATTCTGTTGTTTAACTTTCGATTTATTCTTGCGAGAGGTACGACTTGTACTATTCATTACGAGTCTCTTTTCTTCCAAATTTTAATCATACCAGTTACAATGAGTACAAAGAATACCGTTCCAAATTTTACCAATAACTCTTCCCCTTGAATATAGGGAACAAGGAGTGGATCTTCTACAATCATTTCACCAGCAACCCAACCTAATAAAGCACCACCAGCCCAAAGGATAACAGGAAACTTATTAATGATACGAGCAAATAGTGTAGAGCAGAACACAATGATTGGAACAGTGATTAACATACCAACAATAACGAGCTCTAAATGTCCTTTAGCGGCACCAACTACGCCAATTACATTATCGATACTCATCATCGCATCAGCCACAATGATTGTCCAAATGGCTCCCATTAAAGAATTCTTAGCTTCGATATGTGCATCTTCATCTCCACCTTTTAAGAGTTGAATGGCAATCCATACAAGTACAAGTCCACCACCTAAGTGAATAAGAGGAATTAAAGTAAGTGCTTCTACTAAAAGAGTGGCAAATACAAGGCGCATTCCAATAGCCCCCACTGTACCCCAGATAACAGCCTTCTTTTGTAATTCTGGTGCCAATTTACCCGCTGCCATCCCAATAACAACGGCATTATCCCCGGCCAATAATATATCGATCAAAATAATTTTGCTAATCGTTATCCACGTTGCAACTTCTAAAAATTCCATTCTATACTTACCTCAATTCACTCTGCTAATTCTATAACTATCCCTTAACTATACCACAAATTCTCTATTTTCTCATCTAAAAGAAAGCTTTTAGACTACCACTGTTA
>CAMUQE010000123.1 GCA_947096075.1 Veillonella parvula
TGTGCTACATGTCCATCCACAGCGACGAACACCCAGTATCCTGGAGGGAAGAGCCATACATAAGAACTCGCTGATTAATACAATAGAGGGTCAACCCTAAATGGTTGGCCCTCTATTTTTGTGCTCTACCGAGTTACAGCTTTTATACCTGCTAGAGCCGTCTCCAGCCAAGGTTGTAGAAGTTTTTATCTATGTGTATTCATCAATACAGACGGCGTGGGAAGGGTAGGGTGTGAGGCCACAGAGGAGTGAAACGACGTATGGGGCCCACACATCACCTTCTTCCGAACATAAGATTTACCGAGCTGCGAAGCAGAGCAGGGAAATCCACAGTGAGGAAGCAAGTAGGGGCACCAAAAAGTAATTACATCTAATCGACGCATACGTCCATTGCATCAGGTTCGACGAAGCCCTACAATAAGCACCGTACAGTAAAAGACTGTTTTAAATACTGTCATGGGCGAGTGTGATAGGAAGTCGCAGCTAATGGTGGTAGGAGGCAAACTATGTTTCCACCAGGTATTATTATATACAAAAAAAGAGCTGCCGTAGCAGCTCTAAATATTTTATTCTACACCAACCATTACGCTAGTGGATTTGATAACAGCGACAGCTTCTTTGCCAACTGCTAAGCCCAATTCTTTAACAGATTGAACTGTAATATCAGCAGTAACGATGTTATCATTACCTACATTGATTTTTACGATTGCGTTTACAGCGCCTTCTTGAATCTCAACGATAGTACCTTTTAATTGATTTCTTGCACTTAATTTCATGTTTAACTCCTTGTACTAAATATACAAACAAGTATATGATTATTATATCATTTTATATAATAATAGCCGTGATATATATCACAGCTATTTTATGTATGGAGCGGGCGAAGGGAATCGAACCCTCCTCTCAAGCTTGGGAAGCTCGCATTCTACCGATGAACTACGCCCGCAAGATGTACATATTGTATCATATAAATATAAATATGAATAGATAGAAATAACTTTTATATAGTTTAATTTGATATAGGTCATATCTATGTATACATGGTAACTGTATTGATTATTTTCGAAATGATGTGTTATGATTATTATATTAAGATTATACGTACTTTGCGTATATTAAATAATAGAATAGAGGGGTGCTTAATGAATTATATAAAAGCATTTTTCCAATCGGAGTCTGCTGGTGGGGTATCACTACTGTCCGCCGCAATTTTAGGGGTTCTGGTAGCGAACTCTCCAATGGCAGCTCAGTATTTTGCGGTTATGCAAATACATCTTGGTCCAATGACTATACTGGAATGGGTTAATGATGCTTTAATGGCTCTTTTTTTCCTATATGTTGGTATAGAGATCAAAAAGGAAATGATTTCTGGTGAACTCGATACTAAGGCAAAACGTGTGCTTCCCGTTTTAGCCGCATTTGCAGGTGTTATTACGCCGGCCATTGTATATTATTTTGCCGCTGGATATATGCCAGAATATAGACATGGTTGGGGGATTCCAACCGCTACAGATATTGCATTTGCCATAGGTGTTATTACGATGCTCGGTAATAAGGTGTCTACGGCGATGAAAGCCTTTTTAGCGGCATTGGCAATCATTGATGATCTGATTGCTATCGTTGTTATTGCTCTCTTTTATGGGGCTGGCGTCAATTTTATGGACTTAATAGCTGCTGCTGCCGTAACAGGTTTACTGGTATATACTAATAAGCAAGGCTATTTAAGACCACTTCCGTACTGTGTTCTTGGTTTAGTTCTTTGGTATCTAGTTTTAAAGTCCGGTGTTCATGCTACCATTGCTGGTGTTGTACTAGCCATGACAATTCCTTTTAAAGGTAAAGTGATAGATAAAGTAGTATATCCCATGGAAGAATGGGCTCATGCATTACGTAATTGGGTAAACTTTTTAATTATACCGCTATTTAGTTTTCTAAATGCTGGTGTATCTTTTGCTGATTTCTCGATGGACAACTTGTTCCATCCTGTAATTATAGGTGTTTCATTCGGGTTAATTTTAGGTAAGCAATTAGGTATATTCTCTGCTGTATATATTTTAGTTCAATCTAAAGCAATTAAGATGCCTACAAATACAACGTGGCCTGAAATTTACGGTACAGCAATTCTGTGTGGTATTGGCTTTACTATGAGCCTATTTGTTGCTACATTGGCTTTCCCTCCTGGTATAACTCAAGAAATGGCTAAGGTAGGTATTTTTATAGGATCTATCACGGCAGGTTTGCTAGGTGCGATTGTTCTAATTTTAGCTTACCAAATACGCAAGATGCGTGGTAAAATTTAATAAGATAATCTTTTTGAAAGTATAGAAAGGATTCAAATGGAACGCATTTTTGTCTTCTTACGTTCTCCAGGTGCAGCTACGTCTGTACTATTAGGAGCAACAGTACTCGCTTTAATTTTAGCGAACTCGCCATCATCTGAACAATACTTCCATATCGTTAATCACCATATAGGAAATCTAACGATTTTAGAATGGGTTAATGATGCATTGATGGCAATCTTCTTCCTATTTGTAGGTCTAGAAGTTAAGCGAGAATTAGTAGCAGGTGAACTTAATACTAATGCTAAGCGTGTAATGCCTGGTATTGCTGCATTGTTTGGTGTTTTAACACCTGCTTTTATATACTATTTAATTGCAGGTTTTCATCCTGAATATATTCATGGTTGGGCGATACCGACTGCTACTGATATTGCATTTTCTATCGGCATTATATCTGCATTAGGATCTAGAGTGCCGAATTCGATGAAAGTATTCTTAACAGCCCTTGCCGTTATAGATGATTTAATGGCTATCATCGTAATTGCCATTTTCTATGCGTCAAGTATCCAAATCATGTATTTAGGTGCGGCTGCCATAGTTGTAGCTGCTTTAATCTATTGTAATAAGCAAGGATATGTACGACCTTTACCATATATCATTCTAGGGGTTATCCTTTGGTATTGTGTATTAAAATCTGGTTTACATGCAACTATGGCTGGTGTAATCTTAGCTATGACAATTCCTTCAAAAGGCAAACGAGGCCGTAAGTATGTTCGCCCAATGCAACATTGGGAACATTTATTGTCCAATTGGGTTAGTTTTTTAATTGTACCAATATTTGCATTCTTTAATGCCGGTGTAGATTTACGTAATGTATCTGTTAATGACTTAATGCATCCTGTAGTGCTTGGTGTTGCATTAGGTCTTATTATAGGGAAACAAATAGGTATTTTTGGTGCAGTATTTGCGATGGTGAAATGTGGCCTTGTACCAATGCCTACAGAAGCTAATTGGAAGCATGTATATGGTACTGCGATTGTATGTGGTATAGGCTTTACAATGAGTATCTTCGTATCTATCTTGGCATTTGAACCAGGTCACGCTCAAGAAATGGCAAAAGGTGGCGTTATACTTGGCTCATTAATCTCTGCATTATTTGGTTACATCTTCTTAAGACTTGTTGGTGCAAACCGAAAAGAGTGTCATATTGGTGTATACCATAACTGCTAAAATTAAATAAAACTATTAAATCTCCATTATAGACTGAAGAGTATTTCCGACTTTAGAAGTAATCTAAGCGAATATTCTTGCAGGATATAATGGAGATTTTCATTGGTATCTTATAATTTTATGATATATATGTAATACACCTTTAAAATTATTACTATAACTATAATTTAATATATATGAATTATTGGTATTAATAGAACTTTTATGGTTTATAGATTATTTAAAACTGTATAGTATACTACTTAATGTAAGGTGAGGTGTATATGATAGAAAAAATAATTATTGCATGTACGCTTGTTTGTATGATTGTAATGGTATCCTCTGTATCATTAGCAAAAACTATTGATCGGGGGCAACGAGGGCATCACGTTAGTAAGGTGCAAACTATGTTAAAGCATCAAGGTTTTTTACATGATTCTATAGATGGCATTTACGGTCATAATACAGAACAGGCTGTTCGAAAATTTCAAAAATCTAAAGGGCTCCCTGTAGATGGTCGTGTTGGTCCTGCTACGATGAATGCTTTGGAAAAGATGGAGACTCGTTATGGTGGCCATGGCACAGAACGCAATCATAATGGAGTGCCTAATAAATACTCTAAGGTTTTAACGATGGAGGCTAGTGGCTATTCATCTCAAGATCCTGGCAACGGAAAATATACAGCTTCAGGTAGTCGTTTACGGAAGGGTCTTGTGTCTGTAGACCCTAAATTAATCCCCTTGGGAACGCGATTATATATTGAAGGTTATGGCTACGCTGTAGCTGACGATGTAGGTGGTGCTATTAAAGGGCATCGCATTGATTTAGCTTTTGATTCTCGTGCAGAAGCATTGCAGTTTGGACGTCAATCTGTAAAGGTTTATATTTTATAATGATGACTCTCTAGCTTTATATAACTATATGATAGGTTTATAGACTAAAATCATATTCTTGTATAAAATGCTAGAGAGTTTTTCTTTTACCGAATTATAATGTATTCAAAACCTCGAATATTCGGAAATTATGGTATAATATAGATATATGATGATGACTCATGATGTTAAATTGATGAGTATACTCAATAGTTATATGATGAATGGTAAAGGATAACCCTATGGATAAAGTACGGCGTGTAGAACGAATGGTGGCAATGACAAAACTGTTAGTTGATTCACCGCAAAAATTGATTCCTTTAAATTACTTTTGCGACTTTTTTGGCATGGCTAAATCAACGGTTAGTGAAGATTTAACATGTGTAAGGCAGTCTATGGAACACTTTCAACTGGGGACCTTAGAAACGGTGGCCGGTGTAGCTGGTGGGGTACGATTTATTCCGCATCGCAAGGGCACACAAGCGAACGATATTCTACGCGATGTGCAAGCTCGTTTAATGGAGCCAGATCGCATCATTCCAGGTGGTTTTATTTATATGTCTGATATCTTATATGATTGGCACGTAATGACACGTCTGGGTGAGATTATTATGACTCGTTTCGTGGACCGTGAACCAGACTATATTTTGACTGTAGAAACAAAGGGGATTCCTTTGGCTGTAATGGTAGCGAGAGCTTTCAATAAACCACTTGTTATTGCTCGACGTGATAGTAAGGTAACAGAAGGTTCTGCTATTAGTATCAATTATGTAACAGGTTCCTCTGGGCGCATTCAAACTATGACTCTAACTAAACGGGCAATTCCTCCAAATGCGAAAGTGTTAATTATCGATGACTTTATGAAAGCTGGCGGTACCGCTAAGGGGCTTAAAGAATTAGTTCTTGAAATGAGCGGTGTCGTTGTTGGCACAGGTGTTCTTGTAGCTACAGCTGAACCAAGTCCGAAGTTGATCGATGATTATGAATCACTATTTACTTTTTATGGCATCGATGAAAATACGAAGGAAATTAGTATAGAGCCTGTGTTAGATGAAGAGTAGATCATTAATATTTAGAATATTGTAGGCTGATACAATATAGTTTATATTGAGTATTGGTCTATGGGC
>CAMUQE010000124.1 GCA_947096075.1 Veillonella parvula
CCCCAACAATACAATGATACATGTAGTGTTTTATACACTTGATTTATAAAATTATCTAGCTATATCCACAATATAAAAGGACTATACAATGTATAGCCCTATATATGTAAAATTATTGATTTGCGCTTTCTTGTGCTTTTTTGATTTCCATGTATTTAACCATGCCATCAACAGCTTTTTTAGCTTTACGCATAGCCAATACTACGGTAGCAGGTTTGTGAACAACGTCACCACCTGCAAATACGCCTTCACGACTAGTCATACCATATGGATCTTCAGATGTAATAATATAACCTTTTTCATCTACTTTTAAGTTATTACCTTCACCTACAAGACGAGCATTTGGTTTATGACCTGCGGCGATAATGATTTTATCAACAGGCATTACTTGGAAGTTACCAGTGCCGTGGATACCTGCACCATCTTCGTTAAGTGCCATCACTTCGTATTTGAAGCCTTCTACCTTATCTGTACCTTCTACGCCTACTGGAGAAGCAAACCATTGGAACTGAACGCCTTCAGCACGAGCTTCTTCGTATTCAGACAACAAGGCTGGCATTTGTTCTTGGCTACGACGATATGCTACAGTTACCGCTTCGCAGCCTAAACGTACGCATGTACGAGCCGCATCCATCGCTACGTTGCCACCGCCGATGATGATAACACGATCGCCTTTTTTAACAGGAATTTGATCTTCATCAAGTTCCCCATTTTCTACCAATTGTACGTTAGTCAACAAGTACATCGCTTGGAATACACCATGCACTTCATCGTTTTCCATGCGCACTTCTTGAGGAATATGTGTACCAGTACCTATAAAAATAGAGTCAAAACCTTCAGCAAAGAGATCATCCAAAGTTTTATCTTGACCAATAAATGTATTACATACGAATTTAACACCTAAGCCTTCAAGACGAGCGATTTCACGACGTACAACGGCTTTGGACAAGCGGAATTCTGGAATACCGAATAAGAGTACACCACCTGGTTCAGATTGGCCTTCAAATACAGTTACCTCATAACCGAGTTTAGCCACATCACCAGCTACGGACAAGCCTGCAGGGCCAGAACCTACTACAGCTACCTTACCGAGATCTTGTTTGATTTTCTTAGGCTTGCGAAGTTCATTAATGCTTTCAAAGTCAGCCGCGAAACGTTCCAATTTACCGATGTTGATAGGCGGTTTTTTCGCCTTATTCATGATACAGTTGCCTTCACATTGATTTTCACGTGGACATACGCGACCACAGATAGACGGTAAATTTGTTCGTTCCGCCAAGATATCATTAGCTTCACCAAAATTACCACGTGCGATAGCTTGGATGAAACGAGGTATTTCGTTTTCAATAGGACAGCCCATACGGCACAAAGGCTTTGGACAATTTAAACAACGTTTCGCCTCTGCGAGCGCTTCCTCCATCGTATAATCCGCATCAAAATGTAGTGGTTTTAATTCGTTACTCATGGCACATGCCTCCTAACAAGGATCCAGTACTATACTTACAGCGTTGCATGCACCTAAGCATTCCGATGAGCCCTCTCACATAGGGACGCCGCCACATGCTGCTAACATTTATCTTTTGTAACCATTTGATAGACGTGTGGTCACTGGTCAGACTCACACTATTCTATAGTATATTCTAAATTGTGAAAGTCGAAGCCGTCAAGCAATTATCACACCTTTGGTATGCCAATATAGCCCCTATACTTGCAAGGATTGCATAGAAAAAGAGGCACCAGTAGGCCTCCCCCCTTTCATAGCGATATATAGCTCAAGGTTTGGTTTAGGATTATTTTTTAAGATTAAATATGTGTGCGAATAAAACCTTCTGTGTGTTTTGTTTGAGATTTAAGAAAATGATTATGACATCGCTAATATAATACTGATTTAGCACTACCTTAGCAAAACAATTATGTAATTAATAACATAATTGCTTTAGTACTATATGCAAGATTAAACTATGTTAATATTTACATATAACTTGATACATATATATTGATATAATATAAACAGAGATTTACGACTTTTGTACGCTAATCACAGTCAAATCTATCCTGAATTTTGACCAATGCGAGGTTCCCTATGAACACAGCAGAGTTTACCGAAAAATACTATATTGACCGCCAAGGATCTCATTCCAGAAAATGGGACGGTGAACATTTAAAATTCAATCGCACCGATCTATTACCACTATGGGTGGCCGATATGGACTTTATGCCTCCCCGGTGCATCCAAGAGGCCATTTGTAATTATGTCAAAGCCAATCCATTAGGTTATACCATGACAAATCCGAATTATATAGAGGCCGTTATCAGTTGGTATAAACGTCGTCATAACTGCACAATCATTAGCGACTGGCTTACCAGTGCCCCCAATGTTATTACAGCCATCATGTGGTGCATAGCAGCTTTCACAAAAACAAATGATGTCATCGCAGTGTTAAGCCCTGTGTACGGCGCATTCGACAGTAGCGCCAGCAATGCAAATCGACAAATCATCGCCATTCCCATGACGCGCAACGAAGATAATCGCTATGTTGTTGATTACTCGGCCTTTGAAGAAGCTATCATCAAACACGATGTTAAGTTATTCATTCACTGTAATCCACACAATCCAGTAGGCCACGTATGGACTGTAGAAGAAATGGATCGACTATTTAGTATCTGCCAGCAACATAAGGTCCTTATCATTAGCGATGAAATCCATCAGGACCTCATCACGGGACTTACACCATTTACATCCGCATTAACTGTGTCTAACGGAGCGTATACAGACAGGCTCATCGCCATGTCCTCGTTGTCAAAATCGTTCAATATAGCTAGCCTGCACCACGCAGAGGTCATTATCCCTAACGAAGAGCTGCGGAATCATTACGACGCCTTTAAAGCCCTTGTATACCATACAGATTCGGACGTCCTTTCCGAGGCAGCCAGCACAGCTGCCTACACGCATCCAGAAGCAGAAGCATGGCTAATGGATCTACTCAATGTAGTGAAAGAAAACTATGATTATATGTGCAACAAACTACATGCAACCTTGCCTGAGCTTCGCATTAGCCCTATGGACGGCACCTATTTGGCTTGGATCGATTTTAGCGCTTATCTTAAACCAGAGGAAATGCATGATTTCTTTGAAAATAAATGCGGTATTGCACCAAGCTTTGGTGAATGGTTTGGTGGTGAAAGCTACGCAACCTTTGTGCGCTTGAACTTGGCCACAAGCCTTGAGAACATCAAAATTGCTACGACTGCTATCCTACAAAATATTTAAATATTACAGGTCTAAAATAATAGTTAATTTTCAATATCACTATATAATCAAAAGAGGCAGTCACAGCTGTTTAAAACACGTCTGTGACTGCCTCTTATTATATTTAAACCTACTTTTAGCTAATCATACGTTACTATTACCGCCATCTAAAGCCTTTATTAGGAGTATTAAAGCAATTATTTATCAGGAGTATTTGAAATAATCGATTATTCAGAACGTTTGAAAAGCCTTTTTAGCAGGGATATTTAAATAGCCTTTTACTAAGAATGTTTAAAATGGTCTTTTGCAAATTGCATGTCTTGCACTAATTCTAATGTACCAAGGTAATTATTGTTTTGGTCGCGCACCGCCATGTAGTTTACATAGAATGGACGACCTACCTTTTCAAGCCATACCGCCACATTATCGCGTTCCCCTTTGCGGAAGGATTCGATAATACCTCGTACGATAGGCTCTACCTTTGGAGGATGGCAAGAGAACACATCTCTACCAATAGCTGTTGTAGGGCGTTTGAATACCTTTTCACCGTCATTGAAATAACGGTTTATATCTACATGATCAACGAAAGTAATTTCCATCGGCATTGTATTAAGCATAGCGTCTAATTGTTCTAACGTTAAGCTACCACCGATTAAAGCAATGGTATTGCTATCACCACTTGTTGGTGCTGCTTTAGCAGCTAATGCAGACTCAGCCTCTGCCCAAGCAACGCGTTCTACGCCAAAGATTTCTTCGTATTGTTCAGTATCTTTATAAATTTGGTACCATTCTTCAGTACTAAAGTTCTCTGCACAGATTGGGAACAAGATATTTTGCTCTTTGTAGATCATCTCTTGAGCACGTGTGAGAAGACCATCAAACTCTTCGTACCAAGCATCATCAATAGACTTAGCACGAGCTAGACGACCAAAGCCATCGCGAATATCGTCATCAACAGTCCACATAACCATGGATGGACCAGAAATATCATAGGCTACTTTCAAATGAGGATATAAAAGGTCGCCCTTCTTAGCGTAGTGAATAGACACTTGGCGCACTTCGTTCACATCATCTAAGGTGGCAGTTTTATCGGCCACCTTAACCTTTGTAGCTTCAATCAACGCATCAAGAGCTTTGTTTTCTTCTGTTAATCGATTGAGTAGATGACCTACTGTTTCGACTAGCTTTACTACGCTTTGACTTTTTTCTTGTGCTTCTAGTACAGCCTCAACCTTAGCGTGTTCAGACTCCATTTGTTCATGGATAGTGGAGCCGTGGAACAAGGCAGAGTGAAGGTCACATAATTGTTGAACCTCTGCTAGTGGTGTGCCTTCACGCATAAGGCCTTGTTCAGCTTTCATGATTTCACTAGCCTCAACATGGGCGAATTGACTAGCAAAGTCTTCACGAACCGCACCAAGGTCTTCACCTGTGCCTAAACGTTTCAAGAAGCCTTTGAGCTGCTCTACGCGTTCGCTATCTTGAACAGTATCTTCAGCCTTAGTTTCGGAATTCTCGTCAGTGTTAGCTGGCGCTGTAGTAGATACTGGTGCACTGCTATCTACTGCATTTGCTACAACTGTGCTAGATGCTACGTTAGCAGATGTGTCCGCAACATTAGACTTTGTAGCCGCTGCAGTAGGCGCTACGCCAGGATGACCCGCAGTTTCCGCATCATCACCAGATAGATTTGGCATTTCACCTTCTAAGGTAAAACCAGCTTTCATGAAAGCGCCCACGATATCGATCATGGATACGCCTTTCATCTTCGCCCCTTTCGGGATGGTCATGATTTTACCAACAGAGTTCAACATCACCTTGTTTGTGATTTCGCTGAACCCTAATTCTTTCATAATATCTGCTACTTCAGGATATTCTGTTACCAAATCATATACAGATTTAGATAGATCTAATTTCTTTTCCATTTTGAGCCCCTCATGTCAAAATCTTTATAAAATACTTACTAATATTAATGAGCCCCTATACGTAAAAATCTCGCATATAAGGCTATCTATTTACTGTGAAAGGTCTATATATAATGACCTATGAATCTATGATAAACGATATCGATTAGAAAATCTGTATCCGTGGCAATACTTTTGAAAGTAATTCAAAAATTTTCAAAATATTATGTAACGCTTTACCAATAGTAACGCTTTATCAATAGTAACTCTTTACCAATAAAATAAATTATACGCTCGAAAACAGTAAAAAGAGATAAAAATAACGGAT
>CAMUQE010000125.1 GCA_947096075.1 Veillonella parvula
CTTATCGTAGTTGCTATCTTTAACCTTTGGTCCGATTCCTTACGTGATGTAGTGGATCCTAAAAACCAAGGGTAATATAGTATATCTATTCAGGTTTTGAAAGCTTTTGGTGGTATTTTCTCCTGTGAAAGCTTCTATGTGAATAGGTATAAATAATGGTTTTTCCATCACTGACTATTTTGAATTACCATAGTCTTGATGTTTAAATGTTTTTATGTTTTGTATGTAATTGTACAAGGAGATTTTAAATGAAAAAATCTTGGAAAAAGGCCCTTTTAGCAGGTCTTAGCATTGTAATGATGGGTTCTTTCATCGCAGGTTGTGGCTCCGATAACAACGGTTCTGCCAATAAAGATGTATTGAAAGTAGGCGTAACTAACTTCGCCTCTACCTTAGAGCCTACGGAAAACTTCTTCGCTTGGGTTGTAATGCGCTATGGTGTAGGCGAAACATTGGCTAAATTCGACGAGCAAATGAAACCTCAACCTTGGATTGCTTCTAAATGGGAAGTATCTCCAGACCATAAAACATGGACTTTTACTATCAACGATAAAGTAACATTCTCTAATGGTAAAAAAGTTGATGCAGCAGCTGTTAAAGCATCTATCGAACGGGCTTTTGAAAAATCCAATCGTGCAAAAACGTTCTTTGAATATGATTCCATCGAAGCAAATGGTCAACAATTAATCATCAAAACAGATAAGGAATATCCTAACATGCCAGGTCTTTTGGCGGATCCATTGTTCCTCATCGTTGACGTACAATCTGAAAAAGATGGTCGTAATTTCGCTAAAGAAGGTCCTATCGGTACAGGTCCGTACGTAGTTAAATCTTTCACAAAAGAACGGGCTGAAATGGTAGCGAATGATAAATACTGGGATGGTACAGTACCATTCAAAACTGTAGAAATTCCTTCTATCGATGACCCTAATACTCGTGCATTGAGCTTGCAATCTGGCGATATCGACATGGCTGTAAACATTGGCCCAGGCGAAATTGGCTTGTTCCAAGGCAATAATAAATTTAAAGTAGATGAAATTGCATCTCTTCGTGTTGTATTAGCACGTATCAACCAAAAAGGCGTTCTTGGTGACGACAAGGTTCGCGCTGCTGTTATTTCTGCAACAGATCGTAAGAGCTATGCAGATGTATTGTTAAAAGGTACATTTATTCCTGGTTCTGCTCCAATTCCGCCATCCATGGACTATGGATTCAATGAATTGAAAGATCCTAATGCATATAATCCTGAACGCTCTAAACAATTGTTAGCGGAAGATGGTTGGAAAGATACTGATGGCGATGGCATCCTTGATAAAGATGGTAAACCATTAACATTCAACTTCGTAGTATATAATTCTCGTGCTGAATTGCCGCTTTATGCAGAAGCTGTTCAAGCTGACCTCAAAAAAGTTGGTATTGACATGAAAATTAAAACGGTTGACTATAACTTGATTGATAAAATGGGTCAAGATGGCGACTATGATATGCTTATTTCCAACATCGTAACTGCTAATACAGGCGATCCAATCTGGTTCTTAGCTAATTACTGGCATACTAATATCGATGGTTCCAACCCTCAAAACGGTTCTGGTTACTCTAACCCACAAGTTGACCAATTGTTAGATGCTGCTGAAACTGAGTTCGATCCTGCAAAACGTCGTGAATATGCAATTCAAATTCAACAATTATTGATGAATGATGGTGCAGCATTGTTCTTAGGTTACCCTAAAACTAACATCGTATTTGGTTCTTACTTGAAAGGTGCTGTAATGTACCCAAGTGACTACTACTGGATTACTAACAAAATTACAAAATAGTAAGGAGCTATAATGGCAGAAAACATACTAACTGTAGAAAACCTTAACATCGCGTACCAAGGTGTGCCTGCTGTTATGGATGTGAATTTTACCTTGGAACGCGGCAAGGTATTAACCATCGTAGGTGAGTCCGGATCCGGTAAAACTACCGTGATTCGTGCCCTCATGGGCTTATTGCCTGTAGGTGGTGAAGTTACGGATGGGTCTATGATCTTTAATGGTCATGATCTTCGTAATCTGTCTAAAGCAGAATGGAGATTTTTGCGCGGTAAAGATATGGCCATGATTTTCCAAGATAGTGGTAGTGCATTAGATCCAATCGTTCGTATCGGTAAACAATTTAGAGAACTATTTAAGTCTCATATTGAAATCGATAATGACGAATGTGATCGTCGTGCTATTGAGCTTTTAGAAGCTGTATCACTACCTAATGGGGCAGATATATTACGTCGTTATCCTCATGAGTTATCTGGTGGGCAACGTCAACGTGTGGGTATTGCCATGGCGTTAGCTTTAGACCCTAAATTACTCATCGGAGATGAACCGACATCTGCGCTAGACGTAACGACACAATCTCAAGTGGTTATGCAAATGCTTGACCTAGCTAAAGAGCATAACTCCGCAATCGTAATGGTAACCCATAATCTTGGTGTAGCGGCGTATATGTCGGACTACATTATCGTTATGAAAAAGGGCCGTGTCGTAGATGCAGGTACTCCTAAAGACATTTTGGAAAATCCATCTAATGAATATACGAAACAATTAAAAGAGGCTGTACCAACATTGGGAGGAGGTCGTTACATTGACTAACTACGCTGTAGAATTAAAAAATGTATATAAGCGATTCCCACTTCCCACTGGTGGTGAACTCGAAGCATGTAAGGATATTAATATAACTCTCGAAAAAGGTCAGTCCCTTGGGATTGTAGGGGAATCTGGCTCTGGGAAAACAACATTGGTTCGTATGATTATGAAGATGCTTCCTATTACGGAAGGTGAGATTTATGTGGATGGTGTAGAGATTCAACATATGAACTCCGAACAAACGAAAGAATACCGTAAAAAAATTCAAATGGTATTCCAAGATCCATCTGCAGCCTTTAATCCGCGAATGAAGGTAAAGGATATCATTCTTGAGCCACTATACAATTTTGATCTTCTTGAAAAGGGAACAGAAGAACAAATTGCAGGTGATTACCTTGAGATGGTAGACTTACCTCGTGAGTTTATGCATCGCTATCCTCATGAAATGTCCGGGGGGCAACGTCAACGTGTTGCCATTGCTCGTGCTATCGTATTAGAGCCAGAAATTCTCGTTCTAGACGAGGCTACTAGTGCTTTAGACGTATCTGTACAAGACTCCATTGCGTACCTATTGGCGCGTTTACAAAAAAAGAAAAATTTAACATACTTATTTATTGCTCATGATATTGCCTTCATTCGTACGATGTGCCATAAGGTGGTCGTAATGTACAAAGGCGCTATCGTTGAAGAATTAGATGCGTTCCATTTAGCAGATGCGAAACATCCTTACACAAAAGTTCTATTGAGCTCCATCTTTGAAATTGGCCAAGATCATAAGCCACTTACCTTAGATGAGGCTGCATTAGAATCATAATGTAAGAAACTCATTCAAATGTATAGATTTTGAATGTTAGACTTCGAGTGGATAGATTTAAAATGTTGAGTTTCAAATTTTATAGGTAAATTAAAATAGCAGTTAGTTTGCATACTAACTGCTATTTTTTTACATGAAATACATATATGAAATTTTTTAAATAGATATATCGAAATATTTAGTAAATATACATTGTGTTAACACGTAATATATAGTATAGTTGACTGTATAAAATATACCCCTATGGGTATAACAAGATATGCTCATATGAAGTGATGTACATAGATTTTTTTATATTAACTATTGTAAAAGCAGGTTATATTTACTAGATTATGTTAATGCAAAAAATAGTGAGTATCTGAGTATAAATAGATAGTTGATGTGTGTAGAAAGGTTAGGTGTATAAATGAAAGGATTACGCAAGGCTTTACTAATTGGTATGACCCTTGGTGTGACTATGCTCGGAACTATTGGTTGTATGAATCAAGATTCTGCTTCATCTAATGATGTATTAAAGGTAGGGGCTATTAGTTTTGCTGGCACATTAGAACCAACGGAAAATTATTTTAGTTGGGCCGTTGTACGATTTGGTATAGGTGAAACGCTTATCAAGTTTGATGATCAAATGAAAGCAACGCCTTGGCTTGCAACATCTTGGAAACAAGGTGACGACAAATTGACATGGACTTTCACCATCAACGATAAAGTAAAGTTCTCAAATGGTAATAGTTTGACAGCTGAGGCGGTGAAAGCATCTTTAGAAAGAACATTTGCGAAAAGTAAACGAGCAAAAACGTTCTTTAACTATACGGAAATCACCGCTAAAGGTCAAGAGTTGACTATTAAGACGGATAAAGAATATTACAACTTGCCAAACTTGCTAGGCGATCCATTATTCTTGATTATGGACGTGACGGCGGAAGCTAATGGCCACGATATTGCGAAGGAAGGCCCTATCGGGACTGGTCCATATGTAGTATCCTCTTTCACAAAAGAGCGTGCTGAACTAAAGCGCAATGATAATTACTGGGATGGCAAGGCAGGCTTTGCTAAGGTTGAAATCCCATCTATTAACGATGCGAATACTCGTGCTATGGCGTTACAAGCGGGCGATGTAGATATGGCCGTTAGCATTGGACCTGGTGAATATAGTATCTTCCAAAATGATAAGAATTTCACTATCTATGAAGTGGCTTCCTTACGAGATGTATTTGTTCGTATGGGGCAAAAAGGGAAACTACAGAATCCTAATCTTCGTGCAGCCCTCATTGCAGCAGCAGACCGTGAGTCTTATGCGAAGAACCTCATGAAGGATACCTTCGTAGCCGGTAAGGCTCCATTGCCACCATCCATAGACTATGGCTTTAACCAATTGCGTGATCCTAATAAATATAATGTAGAACGTGCTAAAGAATTACTGAAACGTGAAGGTTATGAAGATACAAATGGCGACGGTATTGTAGATAAAGACGGTGAAAACCTCGTGCTTGACTTCTATGCCTATACAACTCGTCCTGAATTGCCATTATATGCGGAAGCATTGCAAGCGGATTACAAAAAAATCGGTGTAGATTTACAAATTAAAATTGTAGATTATGCGGTTATCGATACATTATCTCAATCTGGTGATTACGATATGATTATTTCCAGTGTTGTAACTGCTAATACAGGTCAACCAGTATGGTTCTTGAAACAATATTGGGGTACAGGCGTTGAAACTAATGGCTCTGGCTTCTCCAATCCTCGTTTCGATGAATTGTTGGCTCTAGGTGAAAGCAGTAGCGATCCAGTAGTGCGTCGTAATGCGGTTATCAATGCACAACAACTTATGCTAGATAACGCTGTAGCACTATTCCTTGGGTACCCTAAAATTAATATTGTAGGTAACAATCATATCGATGGCATTAAGATGACACCTTCTGAATATTACATCATTACTAAAGATTTAAAACGAAAATAATATAATCTAGTTAAATAGTACCTATACTACTATTGGGGCTATTACATAATGCAGTAA
>CAMUQE010000126.1 GCA_947096075.1 Veillonella parvula
TCTTCACAAATTTCTACAACTTGCTCACGAGGTAATGCCAAAATTGCTGCCATAGCGCCTTTACCCAATGGCACAGCTTCTTGCATATATTCACCACGTTTATGAACTACATATACTGCATCTTTAAAGTTCAATACACCGGCTGCTACCAGAGCACTATACTCACCAAGACTATGCCCGCCTACGATGTCAGGCGTAAAGCCTTGTTCTTTTAGAATTTCATAACAAGCTACGGATGCAGTCAAAATAGCTGGTTGTGTATTTGCTGTTTTAACGAGCTCTGTATCAGGACCTTCGAAGCATAATTTACTGATAGAATAACCAAGTGCCTCGTCAGCTTCTTCAAAACGTTGTTTCACAATAGGGTACGCATTATACAAATCTTGTAACATGCCTACTTTTTGAGAACCTTGACCAGGAAAAACAAATGCCGTTTTCATTAGGGGCCTCCTTATTTACTAAGACCTTGAAGATTCTTAATCACAGTTTCAGCTTCAGTCATAATATCTTTAATGATAGTTTCACATGGTTTAACATCTGTTAACATACCAGAAATTTGACCGATCATTACAGAACCTTCTTTTACATTACCCTCAATAGCAGCTAAACGAAGTGTACCAGCACCTAATGCTTCCAATTCCTCTTTAGATCCACCACTGAATTCAAGGGATTTATATTGATGAGCTAACGCATTATCTATAATACGTACAGGATGACCTGTTGTTAAACCAGTCATAACTGTAGCACGATCTTTTGCTTTCAATACAGCATTTTTATAATTTTCATGGGCAATACATTCTTCGGATAATACGAATCGTGTCCCCATTTGTACAGCTTTAGCACCTAATGCAAATGCCGCAGCCATACCACGACCATCTGCAATACCTCCGGCAGCAATAACTGGTACATCTACAGCATCAACTACTTGAGGAATTAATGCCATAGTTGTAATATCACCTACGTGACCACCAGACTCTGTACCTTCAGCAATAATTGCATCAATACCACCACGTAATAAGCGCTTTGCTAGTAATACTGATGCAACTACAGGAATAACTTTTGTACCAATTTCTTTCAAAGCGGGAACATAAACACCAGGATTACCTGCACCTGTAGTGATAACAGGAACACGTTCTTCCACGACTACTTCCATAACCTCTTTTACAAATGGAGACATGAGCATGATATTACAGCCAAAAGGCTTACTAGTGCGCTCTTTTAATTTATGGATTTCATTACGGAAAATATCAGGAGGCATATGACCAGCACCAATAATACCAAGTCCACCAGCTTCAGAAACGGCTGCCGCTAATTCTGCAGTACCGAGCCAAGCCATGCCACCTTGAAAGATTGGATACTCAATCTGCAATAAATCACAAATGTCAGTCTTAATCATCTTGATGTGTCCTCCTTAATACCATTTCAAGACCAGGCTTGCCCATGTTAGGCCTGCACCAAATCCTGCAAACGCAACATTATCACCGCGTTTGAAACGTCCCTCGCGATTAGCTTCATCAAGTGCAATCGCTACAGACGCGGCAGATGTATTACCATACTTATGTAAATTAACAAAAACTTTTTCCATCGGCAGATGTAAACGTTTGGCTGCCGAATCAATAATACGAATATTCGCTTGATGAGGAATGAAGTAATCTAATTCATTTAACTCCATATCAGCACGTTCTAAGGATTTTAAAACCGTACGTCCCATCGTTTTAACGGCAAATTTATATACTTCAGGGCCATCCATATGAATAAATGTTAAGCCCTCTTCTACGCGTTGATCATTTGCTACTACAGCAGTGCCACCTGCAGGAATGCAAAGCGCTGATCCTCCAGTGCCATCGGCGCCCATGTCAATACCTTTAATGCCATAGCCTTCAGGTACTTCAGATACTACTGCAGCCCCAGCACCATCACCAAAGAGGATACATGTACCACGATCATTCCAGTTTACTCGACGAGAAAGAATTTCTGCCCCCACAACGAGTACTTTTTTATAAATACCAGAGCTAATATAACTAGCGGCAGTAATCAATCCATATACAAACCCAGAGCATGCCGCTTGTAAATCATAGGCTGCAGCGTTTTTAGCTCCTAAGTTTACTTGCAATACACAAGCTGCCGAAGGAATAATCATATCTGGTGTTAGGGTAGCAAAGATAATCATGTCGATATCCTCTGCAGAGACATTAGCCATTTGCATAGCTTTTTTTGCTGCCTCGGTCGCCATATAGGATGTATTCATACCTTCCGGTGCAATGCGTCGTTCTTCTATACCCGTACGCTCTCTAATCCATTGATCATTGGTATCAACCATTTTTTCAAGATCAAAGTTTGTTACTACATTGTCAGGAAGGAAGCTCCCAGTACCAATGATTCCTACAGGTTTATTCATCATAGTCATACTTTAAGGCTCCTTCAATATCCATCGTTTCTCTTATGTGTTGAATAATTTTACGCTCTACTAAATCACTAGCAATTTCAATAGCAGTTTTTATTTCTTTTGCTTTAGAACTACCATGAGCAATCATGAATACCCCATTAACTCCTAAAAGTGGAGCACCACCATTTTCTGTGTGATCCAAACGTTTTGCCATCTTTTTCAAGGCTGGCTTTACAAGCATAGCTCCTATCTTGGCAAAAATACTTCCTGCCATAATGCTATCCTTTACTAATTGCGTAAGACCTGTTACTAACCCTTCCGCAAATTTAAGTACAACATTGCCTACGAATCCATCACATACGACAACATCAACGGCACCTTTAGGAATATCACGACCTTCAATGTTACCTTTAAAATTGATAGTCTTCATCCCCTCCAAAATCGGATACGTCGCCAATACGACATCGTTTCCCTTTGTGGCCTCTTCACCAATATTTAACAATCCCACAGTAGGATTTTCTTTTCCTAATAAAAGCTTAGCGTATTCAGACCCCATTAAAGCTCCTTGTACAAGATGTTTAGGTTTACAATTAGAATTTGCACCAGAGTCTAACATAACTGTTATACCACTTACCGTTGGCATTGGAGTTGCAATGACAGGGCGATCAATACCTTTAATGCGACCAAGCCCAAACAAAGCCGCTGCAACAGCAGCTCCCGTACTACCTGGAGCAATTACAGCATCACAACGATTATCCCGAACCAACGAAGTAGCGACCACAACAGATGCATCTTTTTTCTTGCGCAATGCTTGACCTGGATGTTCATCCATACCGATTACCTGGCTAGCATGATGTACAGAAATACGTGGATTCTTAGCTTCATTATTAGCTTCTAATATATCAAAAATTTGCTGCTCATCGCCGACGAGCACCACTTCAATGTGTTGATTTGCTCGTACGGCTTCAATGGATCCAAGTACAGTCTCCATTGGAGCAAAGTCGCCACCCATGGCGTCTATTGCAATTTTCATAATTTACACCCTATTCTCTACGGATTCCATAATAAATTTTGCGCGAAACACTTCTTTTATTTTATCTCTTATTATAACCCAAATAAAGAACTTATTACCTCGGCGACGAACAATTTCTGCTTTCGCTACCAAATTAGTACCAGATCCTACTGGGTTCTTATATTTTATATTTCCAACTTCCGCAGAGCAAACAGTCGTCCCCATAACTGCTTTTGCAAGGGAATTTGCTTGAGCATATAAATACTGCGGTTCTACATATCCGAATTGATCTTCCATATCAGCCGTAGTACGTAACATAGATAATGCTTGGTGCCCCTCGGTGACATCAATCAATTCACCAACCACTTCATATGATACATGTTCTACCATTTCATGTGATTGACCTGTAGCCATAACACGAATGCGTTCACGCAATTCAGGAATACCCAATTCTAGTCGATCGAGACGAATTGTTGGCACACTTACACCAAAGTGTGTTGCCAATTCTTCATCAGTAAGAAATGGCGTAATATTCAGTTTTTCTTGTAACTGCTTTTGGCGCTCTTGCTTCTTTAACCGACTCATGGGACCACCTTTTATGACCTAGTATTAATATTACATCCTAAGTATATACAATAATTCCCTTATTGGCAAGGCTTTTCATACATATAGTAAGAAATTTTCATAGCATATACAAAATATAGTTGTTTTTTATATTTTAGTATTTTTGTTTATAAAAAATAAAAATGTATCATCATCTTATAGAATAATCTTACTATAAAATAGTGACACACTTGCTATTGATAACGAAACATATAAAATTATGAGTGTATAATTTGAAAGTATATAAAAAAGACGCCTACTAGGTAGGCGTCTTTCTCCACTCACTTATTAAGCATTAGCTACTACTTGTTCACCTTTATAGTGACCACATGTAGGGCAAACACGATGAGGCATCTTAGGTTCGTGGCATTGTGGGCATGCTACATAACCAGGAGCTTCTAATTTCCAATTAGCACGACGACGATCGCGACGGCATTTAGACAATCTACGTTTAGGTACTGCCATTATCTGCACCTCCTTAGTACAATCATTAGGATAATCTATCATCTTTCTCATCAAGCAAAGCACGCAACTCTGCAAATCGAGGATCCACCACAAAGGATTCACAAGAACAAGGTGAAACATTCAAATTTGCTCCGCAATGAACGCACAATCCTTTGCAATCATCCTGACATAACACTTGAGAGGGCTCATTGATGATTAATGTATCCCTAATTAGTTCAGTTAAGTCAATTTCTTCTCCATCAAAAGAATTCACATCATCCGCAGCATCCCGACAATCACTAAAGATTTCCTCAAAAAAATCTTTTCGATAATGTTCTGTTGTATTTAAACAACGGGAACAATCATAATTGCCTTTAGACTGAATCGAACCTTGAACGATGTAATTTTGACCATCAAACCAAAACTCACCACTAATGGTTATATCATGACGGCTCCAAGGAAAAGCAGTTACGTCACCAAGCTCAGAGGCTGATATCGTATAGCTATAAGGAAATTTCTTTCCTATATGTTCTTTTGCTTGCTCTACTTGCAGTTTCATAATCTTACCTCGACTCATAATATTATAAACATGACATGGTGCTTTGTCAAATAAAAAAGACTATCTCAAGTGGACTTAAGATAGCCTTTTGGTAAGTCAATTACATTTTTTCGAATTGGTCTTTACCAACACCGCAAATAGGGCAAACATAATCAGCTGGTTGATCTTCGAATTTTACGCCTTCAACAGCTTCGTCATAAACCCAACCACATACTACGCATACATATTTTTCCATGTGTATTTCCTCCTTCACTTGAAAATTATTGTTTAATGTTTATCTTTAATTAATTCA
>CAMUQE010000127.1 GCA_947096075.1 Veillonella parvula
TATCTGACTTCACGTCTCGTATACCGAATACGCTTGTTGCGGGAGCTAGCGTGGCCCTAATGTATCATATAACTTACCGCATATCTAAAAGTACCTTTGCCGGTATACTCTGTGCGATTTTATTAATGAGTACACTACAGTTTTGGTATATATCTCATGCAGTTATAACCGATGGATTTCTATTTTTCTTCACCTTAGCTATATTTGGATATAGTTATTTAGCATTTACCAACAATGACAAGTCAGCTATGGTGAAAGCTTACATTGCTGCGGCCTTAGCTGTAATTACCAAAGGACCTATAGGCATCATCTTACCTGGTCTAATATTACTTATTTATGTATGTGCACGCTACGCAATCCATAGAAAGGATGAAATCTATCAACTTTCAAAGGATATAAAATTACTATTTAATCCCTTCGGACTATTAGTCTTTATAGCGATAGCTAGTCCTTGGTATATTGCTATGTATTCCATACACGGTGAGCAGTTTATTTCTGGATTCTTGGGTCTACACAATGTAGATCGAGCCCTTGTATCTGAGCATCCTAAATTTGATGTATGGTATTACTATCTATTAATTGTGCCCCTTTCACTATTACCATGGACACCTGTAATAGTCTATCATTTAAAAGATATTAACTGGAAAGATGATTTTGATCTATTAGGTATTATATGGTTTATAGTTATAGTACTCTTCTACTCTCTAGTAGCTACAAAGTATCTAACCTACACATTACCTGCCATTATCCCTTGTATAATATGGGCGGCCGTAAAAATTTGTGAATTAGTTACTGACAAAGAAACCGGTGAATTTACTCAATCATTCAAAAAGTTTAATTATTTAATTACCCTACCACTAGGTATTTACTACATGATTTTTACATTTGCTACAGCTTTTGATCAAAGTCTTGATAGTAAACCATTAATCGTAGGTTCCTTTATTATAGTATGTATGATTTTAATCGGTCGATACTACATAACATCATTTTTTAAACTAGCAATATATGCTTTAGTTCCACTAATTACTTTATACTCGGCTATTACAATTACAGTACCACCAATATTATTTAATCAATCTGGTTTACAGTTTAGAACGTTCATCGAAGATACATCAAAACCAATATATATATATGGCAGTTACTATACTTCTATTGTATATTACATGGATACTATACCCACCCAAGTTTTCGTAGATACAACTGATGATTCTATATGGACCGAAGGCAAAACATTAATGCCTACAATAACTAAAGAAACATTTCTAAAAGATGTATCAAATAATCTTGGTGCCTATGTCATCGTTCCGAAAAAATATGACAAAGACTTTTCTAATGCATTATCGTATCCAGAGGCAAAATTAGTCAACAAAACAAAACTCGCATCAATTTATAAGCTTCAATAAAAAAAGGCGTACCCATAAGGTACGCCTTTAATATGTCCAGAATTATTTCAATTCTACGGATGCGCCAGCTTCTTCTAATTGAGCTTTTAAAGCTTCAGCAGCTTCAGCAGCTACGCCTTCTTTAACAGGTGCAGGAGCGCCATCAACGATAGCTTTAGCTTCTTTCAAGCCAAGACCAGTTGCTTCACGAACAACTTTGATTACGTTGATTTTAGATGCGCCAGCATCTTTCAAGATTACGTCGAAGGAATCTTTAGCAGCGCCGCCTTCAGCACCACCAGCAGCTGCTACAGCTACAGGAGCTGCTGCAGTTACGCCAAATTCTTCTTCAATTGCTTTTACAAGATCATTAAGTTCAAGAATAGTTGCTTCTTTTAATTCAGCAACGATGTTTTCAATGTTCAATGCCATTTTGAGTATCCTCCATAAATTAGTTTATAGTGCCAGCCTCATGCGGCCAACGAATAATTTGTAGTAGTTATTATTCTGCAGGTTTTGCTTCTGCAACAGCTTTGACAGCGTATGCAACATTGCGAACAGGAGCTTGCAATACGGAAAGCAACATGGAAAGCATGCCTTCGCGGTTTGGAAGAGATGCAATTGCTTTAACGCCTGCAGCGTCCATAACTTCGCCTTCAACGATACCAGCTTTAACTGTTACAACTTCTTTTTCAGTTGCTTTGATGAATTGTTCGATTACACGAGCAGGTGCAACAGCATCATCTTTAGAAGTAGCCAACGCAGTTGGACCTTCTAAATGCTCAGCGAAACCTTCAAGATTCAATTCGTTTGCAGCGATACGAGTCAAAGTATTTTTGATTACTTTGTATTCAACACCTTCAGCCAACATTTTGCGACGAAGATCAGTTGCTTGCGCAACAGTTAAACCAGAGTAACCAATCAATACAGCACCTTTTGCTTCAGAAAGAGTTTCTTTCATTTGAGCAACGATTGCTTTTTTTGATTCAGTGACAGCCATTAGATTACCTCCTTGTAGATTTTTTTGGTGCTCTATGTACTATCTTAGCGTAAAAACGACCCCATCGCACGCGATGAGGTCGTAACTAGTCCTAGGTTGTTCTAGTGTCAGCCTCAGCGGGCGGATTTTCATCCATTATACATACCAGCCGTCTACAGCTAAGAGACATATTTAATTATTGCTCTTTAGAAACAGTGCTCAATTTGAACACGTTCAAAGGTACACCAGGGCCCATTGTAGCGGACAAGGTTACAGATTTAATGTATTGACCTTTAGCTGCTACAGGTTTAGCCTTGATAATAGTATCAACGATTGTACGGTAGTTGTCAAGTAATTTTTCTTCATCGAAAGATGCTTTACCGATAGAACAAGAGATAATACCTGCTTTATCAGTACGGTATTCGATTTTACCAGCTTTGATTTCGTTTACTGCACGAGCAACGTCTGGAGTTACTGTACCAACTTTAGGGTTTGGCATCAAGCCTTTAGGACCCAAGATTTTACCAAGACGGCCAACTTGACCCATCATGTCTGGTGTAGCAACTACTACGTCGAAGTCGCTCCAACCACCTTGGATTTTAGCTACTAACTCTTCAGAACCTACGAAATCTGCGCCAGCTTCTTCAGCTGCCTTAATATTGTCGCCTTTTGCGAATACAAGAACGCGTTTAGTTTTGCCAGTACCATGAGGCAATACTACTGCACCACGAACTTGTTGATCAGCGTATTTAGGGTCGACATTCAAGTTGAAAGCAATTTCAACTGTTTCATCGAAATTTGCAGTTGCAGTTTTCTTAACCAACTCAATTGCTTCTACTGGTTCGTAGAATTTACCAGCTTCAATAAGTTTTACTGCTTCAGCGTATTTCTTACCTACTTTTGCCATTATAATATCCTCCTTATGTGGTCAAACGGGAATTCCCTCCCACCGATTTGCGCCTTATGCGCAAGTCGTACGCTTATTAGTCAACGATTTCAATGCCCATGCTGCGAGCAGTACCTTCCACCATGCGCATACCTTGTTCTACGGTATTAGCATTCAAGTCAGGCATTTTCAATTCAGCAATTTCACGAACTTTATCGCGACCTACTTTTGCTACTTTATCACGGTTAGGTACACCAGAACCTTTTGGAATACCTGCAGCTTTTTTCAACAATACTGCAGCTGGTGGAGTCTTAGTGATGAAGTCGAAGCTACGATCTTCATATACATTAATAACTACTGGAATAATCAAGCCAGCTTGTTTAGCAGTACGTTCGTTGAATTCTTTTGTGAAAGCAACGATATTAACACCTGCTTGACCTAGTGCAGGACCAACTGGTGGTGCTGGAGTAGCTTTAGCGGCTTCAATTTGTAGTTTTACTTGTTTAACTAATTTCTTAGCCATGGGTAATTAAACCTCCTATGCTTATACTGTGGTGGTAACGGATATACATCCTCCCACTGGCAACCAAAATCGATTGCTCTTTTTAGAGTTATATTTATATATTAAAGAGCTTTCTCAACTTGAGAGAACTCTACCTCTACCTCGGTATCTCGATTGAACATTTCCACACTAAGTTTCAATGTTCCTTTTTCAGGGTTAAGTTCGGTAATAACACCTAGTTTATCTTCAAAGGCACCGGACGTAATGCGAACCGTTTCACCAACTTCTACATCAACGTTAATGGTTGGTTTCTTATCCAAGCCCTGAGACTTAAGTATATGTTCTACTTCGGAATCAGAAAGTGGAACTGGTTTTGTAGCAGAGCCAACGAAACCTGTTACACCTGGCGTGTTGCGTACAACATACCAAGAACGGTCATTAACTTCCATTTCCACCAATACATACCCAGGAAATATCTTGCGTTTTACTACTTTTTTAACCCCATCTTTTTCATCTATTTCGTCTTCAAGAGGCACCAAAATTCGGCTGATCACATCTTGTAGCCCCATAGATTGAACTTTAAGTTCAAGAGTGGTTTTTACTTTATTTTCGTAGCCTGAATAGGTATGAATTACATACCACTTCTTATCTGCTTCCATGTAATGGCCCCCTTATCCAACAAAGTGCAACAACGTATTAAAAAGTTGGGCAAAGAGTCCATCAAGCACAGAAATAATCAAAGCGATGAATATGGTCACTAAGAATACTACAATTGTGTAATTGATAAGCTCTTTTTTTGTTGGCCAGACTACTTTTTTTAGTTCAGCTTTCACACCGCGGAAGAATTTTCCAAATCCACCACGCTGCTGCACTGCTGAGTTAGACTTTGCCATTGTGTTTCACATCCTCAAATCAACAGGTAATGAATGATAAGAATTATTTTGTTTCACGGTGTAATGTATGTTTACCGCAGAATTTGCAATATTTCATCATTTCAATACGATCAGGATTGTTCTTTTTATTCTTGTTCGTTTGATAGTTGCGTTGTTTGCAATCTGTGCAAGCTAAAGTAATGGCATTACGCATCCGGATACACCTCGCTTTATATTTACTAATCTGTCTCTTGTACTCGAAAACGCTCGACTACATACTAAAAAACTATATCATACGTAGCAAGCAATGTCAAGAAATTAAGCAACTCAAAAAAGCCAGGCACGTATGCCTGACATGGATAGTATAACAGACAATGGCGCCCCTTGTCTACCCAAAGAACGCCATGTCATGTTAGCTTATATGTCTATATTATATTTACATATTTACTATTACTGCTTCGTTTATTACTGTTTCTTTGTGAAAGTTACTTTCACGATTTGCCAGAAGAAGGCCAATGCCCCCAATATCATGATGGTATCGCCAACCATGCGAAGCCAACGCAAATTTTGTAACAATGGTTGTTGCATAAAGTCTTCGCTGCGAGCGAGCCATAAGCCTTGTGTAACACTTGCCCAACTTTGAATCAAGCCAATTGG
>CAMUQE010000128.1 GCA_947096075.1 Veillonella parvula
TATACGCAAAAGAACCGCTAGGTACAAAAACTAGCGGTTCTTTTCTTTACCATACTAATGACTCTACTAAATGAGTTTTTTAATGAAAGCTTCCATTTCTATTGGTTTTACAACAGGCTCGAAGCGCCCTACCACATTACCTTTACGATCTATAACAAACTTAGTAAAATTCCACTTTACCTCATCGTCCTTTAAATAATTAGGATCGATACCATTGAGATAATTTGTAAGCATTTCAGTTTTATCACTAGGTGGGAAGCCTTGGAACGGTTGTTCTCGTATCATGTATTTAAAAAGGTCTAATGCACTTTCATCGCGTACATCTGCTTTCCCCATAACTGTAAAAGTGACACCGTAATTCAATTTGCAGAAGGATTGGATTTCGTTATTAGAACCAGGTTCTTCCTCTCCAAATTGATTGGAAGGAACAGCAATAATTTCTAATCCTTGCTCTTTATATTGCTTATAAAGAGCCTCTAGCCCCTCATATTGGTGAGTAAATCCACATTTACTTGCCGTATTAACAATGATAAGAACTTTATCTTCATAAGTTTGTAAGGATTGTAATTCACCAGACTTAGTAGGCAGGGAAAATTGATATACAGACATGGAATCTCCTAATTTAAATTAAAAATCTTTATTAACGCACATCATAATCAAAGGCAGCTGTTCTATCAGCAGCAGTTTGCTGCCATTCTGTAGGTGCCGTACCGTCTTTATCAAGGAAGTAACCAGAGTCAAGATAGCGGATAATAATATAATTGGAATCCTTTTGATCAAAGCCATTACCGCGGGAGAAGTCGATACCATGTCCGGTATTACGTGTTACGATAGCTTCCAACAAAGGCAACGTAATGGCATTCAACGTGATTTTCATATCACATTTGTCGAAAATCTTTTTGAAGAAGGAACTAGGTTTTTCTTCTTTATATACTAGTAGTTTACTAATTGTACCATTAGATGCACACACTACGCGACGGATTTCATTAATAGGGATATCTACCTTACCATTTGAGATAACACCGTTTTTAATAGTAATTTCTCGTTTCCCCATGTAGGAGTAATCTAGTGGCAATTGAAGGGTGTCTAAATTTGCAGGGAAGTCCGCTGTCAATTTATGGCGAGCAAAGGCAGCAATGATTGCTTTGGTTTCACGAATATTATGACCACCATTACAATCTGTACGGTCAGTATCTAAATCTTGGCCTTCAATATTTTTCCAATTATGGTCTCTAAATATAATCGAATAGTTACTATTTGAATTTAAATATCTTGTAAGATGAAGCTCATTTACGTCATCAAAATCAATGTCAGTTATCACCTGACCATTCGAATCTTTACAGAGTACACCATTGTAACTAACCGTCAATATACGATCCGTACTTTCAAAAACAACAGAATTTGTGTCGAATACAGAAATCATAGCCCTCTCCTTTTCACGACTTCAAACATAACTACACCTGTATATATCAAGTGCATTTACTCAATATATTGATTAAAGATATTAATCAAATATAGTTAACTTAATCATACACCTTCTATATGAATTTACGCAAATGATGTATTTCCCCCATACTATAGCTACAAACTCATGATTCTCAAGATAACAAAAGACACCAACCATTCGATTGGTGTCTTTACTACATACAAGGAGCCATTTTGTAATAGCTCCTTGTCATTATACAGATGATATTATAATCTATTTCATGTCAAACAAAACAGAATTTTCTAAAAAAATATGTTCATGAAGACCTTCTTCTAAGGCTTTCATGGTCTTAAATACATAGACATAAGTAGCACAGCCATCTGCTGGTGCGGTGTACTGGTTAGTCAATGCACTTAAGGATTCCAAAAGTACACCTGCAGCTTCGTGTTCAGCCCGAAGTTCATCAAAGTCTATTGGTTTACCCACTTTAAACTCAGGAAAGTCTACATGTTCTTCATGCCGGAAATGAGGTACAAGAGCAGATTTGAGTTGCAAAAAGGTTTGATAAATCTTTGTCAATTCCTCACCATGATGGTCATAATGTACATTTAGTAGTTTTGCCAATCCTTGGTCAATTTCATCAATCATATTCAATTGTTCTCGATGATAGGTATGAACGATGTAGTCAATCAATTGGTCTTTAGAATAACTAAGCACCTCTGCACGAGAAGATTTCTGAGCAACTTGTACATCATTTAACATAGCAATGTATGCATCCACATCTTTACCTGTTTCTGCAATAGCTTCTGCTAAAGGATGTCCACCACCACAGCAAAAATCTATTCCATCTTTTGCTAATACATCCATTAACTCTGGATTTACTTTAACCGCATCAGCTACGGTCATGGATTTATTAATAGTTCCAAAACTCATAAGATACACCTCCAATGGTTTACGCCGATCTATATTCTTATAGTTATACTATACGATCAACCATGGATTCTGTCTGTCGCAGTGGCTACGAATTTGAAAGTAACATGACAACAATGGTAATGCTGTAGAAAATAACATAAAGTAATGAATATAAAAATATATGGATATATATTGAACATACAAAAAGCTGGCCCCATAGAGCCAGCTTTCAGCATATCAAAACATATATGACATATGTTTATATATATAATTGTGTGAGTAACTATTAAATGCTTTCAACAGCAGCGATAGCGGCAACGTCTACAACGTCTTGAGCGGAGCAACCACGGGAAAGGTCATGAACTGGTTTAGCCAAACCTTGAATCAATGGGCCAAGAGCATCAGCGCCGGAGAAGCGTTGTACCAATTTGTAACCGATGTTAGCAGCTTGAAGATCAGGGAAGATCAAGATGTTAGCTTTACCAGCTACGTTGGAGCCAGGAGCTTTCTTTTCTGCTACGGAAGGAACGATGGAAGCGTCCAATTGTAATTCGCCGTCGAATTTGAAGTCAACATTGCGTTCTTTCAAGATGTTAACAGCTTCAACCACTTTATCTACTTCAGGAGTGGAAGCAGAACCTTTTGTGGAGAAGGACAACATGGATACGCGAGGATCAGCCATGCCAACAACTTTGCGAGCTTTTTCTACAGTGGATTCTGCAATATCAGCCAATTGTTCGCTAGTTGGGTTAGGCAATACGCCGCAATCGGAGAATACAAGCATACCGTCGTCGCCATATTCTTTTTTGCTTGTGAACATGAACATGGAAGAAGATACAGTTTTAAGACCTGGTTTAGTACCTACAACTTGTAATGCAGCGCGCAATACGTTTGCAGTTGGGCAAGCAGAGCCAGCAACCATGCCGTCTACTGCACCAAGGCGAACAAGCATAGCACCGAAGAACAAGCAATCACCTTTCATAGTTGCATCAGCCTTTTCAGGAGTCATACCTTTTTTAGCGCGCAATTCTACGAATGTGTCAACCATTTCTTGGTAACGATCGTAGTTAGCAGGATCGATGATTTCAGCACCTTCAATGGATACACCAACAGCTTTAGCAGCTTCAGCGATTTCAGCAGGGCTACCAACGAGTACAGGTGTTACGAAACCTTCTTTCAAAATAATTTCAGTTGCTTTCAATACGCGTTCATCTTTGTATTCTGGCAACACGATTTTTTTACCTAATGGTTTTACTTGGTCTTTTAATTTTTGAATTAAATCCACGATTTTTGCCTCCTTAACATTGGCTTATGCCATATCAATACTATTATTATAGCAAATTCAACCTATTGGTAAAAGTAAAAATTATTTCTTACCATATCATTCCTAGTGTTATACTCTTTTTGTGAAAGTTGGAACTCATTCCAACTTTTCTCAATTTTAGCTATCAACTTGGATTTCATTCCAACTTTTTATCATTTTAAATATAAGATTGGATTAGATTCCTAATTTTTTAATTTAAAACCTAACGCCTCAAATAAGTTTTATCTACGAACTACATACCACTAATTGAACTCTTTACACATACACGCTACAATAATAGAAATAAAATACGGATAGCAAAATGCCAATTTATATTCCTTATACACTCATTTAGGAGGGCTTATGGCAAATACAGAGACAACAATCAAGGCCGTTATAAATCCAGAAAATAACGAAACACCTATAGATATAGAGAAAACGATTAAAGCCTTAGAGCGAAATAAATTTGTAGTTCATTATTTTGAAACAGGCACCGAAGCCGTTACGTATCTAAAAAATCGCATTCAAAACAAACGTGTAGCTATTGGCGATTCTCGTACGTTATTAGAAATAGGTGTTCATGATGCTTTATCTGAGGTCAACGAGGACATAACAGATATTCAGCGTCCCCTTCCTGGTGAAAGTTTCCGCGACACCGCATTGCGTACCATGGGGCGTGATGTATTCCTTACCTCTGTAAACGCTCTTGCTCAAACGGGAGAGATGGTTAATATTGATGGTACGGGTAATCGTATTGCAGCCTCTTTATTCGGCTCTCAGGAGGTATTTTTTGTGCTAGGCATCAACAAAATCACGCCAGATTTAGCTTCCGCCATCTATCGCGCACGAAATGTAGCCGCTCCGCTCAACAGTAAAAAGAATAAAAAGAGCTCTCTCAATCCATGTGCTACATTAGAAGAAAAATGCTACGATTGTGGTTCTCCGGATCGTATATGCAATGCATTAACAATTTACTATAAAAAGATGCGCAATATGCAAACCATGGAAGTCATCATCATTAATGAATCTTTAGGCTTCTAATTGTTTGCGGCCCATTCAAAAAATCTTGTATGTTCATTTCTCCAAGTCCATATATGACTCTATAAATTGTAGACCACCGAGGATCTACGGCACCACTTTCAAGGTCACTAATATAAGATTGGGCTAAACCCGATTTAGCCGCCAATTGATATTGAGTCATTCCCAATTGTCTACGCCAAAGTAAAATCAATACACCAAGCTTGTGAACTTCTTCTCGAACTTGTAGATCTTGACAACATACGATAGGATTCATGCCAACCTCTATCTACTTTCTCCCTCAACACATATTTATGCCTTTACTATAAATCTAGGCTCAATCATTTCCTAGTAGTGGTTGAAAAGCGATAACACAAAAGCCTTAACAAAAACTAATGCACCAATTAGTTCAGTTAAGGCTTTTTTTATATGTATTGTATGTAGCGTAATATTTCATCATTTCGTGAAATTTTAGTATATATAAAACTTATTATCATTAAAAATACATCTAATAATTCAAAAAATATAGTTATCATCTACATGTATTACAAATTTTATACAGTATCCATACATTG
>CAMUQE010000129.1 GCA_947096075.1 Veillonella parvula
TGAATTTATATCTATAGGGGATATTTATTTGTATTTTTTTAGTTAAAATATGATATAATAGGTTGTATAAAATTAATTATTATTTTGGTCATATAGAGGAATTAACTATGTCTGATCAACAGAATATACATAACAATCAAAATACATATAAAAATAGTCAACAAGGTAATAGTTTTGACGGCAACACAAGAACTACTGAACCTAATACGCGCGTATTATCCGATGATGAGCGCCGAGACTTTGATGGGGTAACTATCGAGGAGGTAGGTGACTCTGTGCACGTTGATTCAACGCCAACTTACATGGATGAAGAGCGTCAACGTTACGAACAATATAATCAATATGGACCGCAAGTTAAGGTGTATAGCTTTAATAGTACAAGTTGGCTTAGTCGCATCATTTTGATTATCGTCCTAGCCGTTGTATTAGCGGCAGTAGTTTTCTTTGGCGGCATTATCCTATCCATAGTAGGTGTTGTCATTTTAGTGGGTGCTATTGTTTCCTTTATCTTTGGCTTCTTTTAATGGTATAATATATATATTACGACTAGACGGTGGCTGAGCCATTCGATGATTTAAAGGGGACATATGAACGTAGTTTTATCCACATTAAACTCAAAATTTATACATTCCTCCCTAGCTTTGCGTTATCTCAAAGCCTATGGGCAGGCTCATGGACAGGCATACGATATAGTAGAATATACTATTAATATGCCTGTTTTACATATTCTTAGCGATATTACTGAGCGCAATATAGATGTATTGGGTTTTGCTTGCTATATTTGGAACATTGAAATGACCTTACATGTGGTAGATATGGTGAAAGCAGTTCGACCAGATATTAAAATTATCTTAGGCGGTCCAGAGGTATCTTTCACGGCTGATGAAATTCTAAATCGTTGCCATGCTGTAGATTATATTGTACAAGGCGAAGGGGAAGAAGCCTTGTATCAACTTATTAGGGCCTTAACAAATGGCAAGGATGGTCTTACAGAAGAAATTCCTGGCGTTCGTGGCCGCCATATTTCTGGCCAACTTATGGGCTCTACTGAGACTGTAGAGGTAAAGGATCTCAGCACTATACCATTCCCATACGTAGAAGAGGATATGGTCGATTTAGAACATAAAATCATCTACTATGAATCCTCTCGAGGCTGTCCATTCTGCTGTCAGTATTGTTTATCTGGCAATAAGAATACGGTTCGATTCTTTCCACAAGAAAGAACATTAAAAGAGTTACAATGGTTTATCGACCATAAGGTAAAGCAAGTTAAATTTGTAGATCGCACTTTTAACTGTGCACCACATCATCATCGTCCGTTGATGGAATTTATGCGTGATGCTGATACAGAGACTAACTTCCATTTAGAAATGGAACCTGAGCTCATGACGGAATGGGAAACAAAGATTCTCTGTGAAACACCACCAGGGCGTATTCAAATCGAAGTAGGCGTACAAAGTACACATAAGAAAACTTTAGATGCCATCAATCGATATAACGATTGGCCGTACATTCAAAAGGCAATTCGTCCAATTATTGAGGCGGGACGCACACATGTACATATGGATTTAATTGTAGGCTTACCTTACGAAAATAAAGCGCGATTTGGATTATCCTTTAACGATTTATTTAGCTTACAACCTCATGCGCTGCAGATAGGTTTCTTGAAACTATTAAAAGGATCTGGTGTACGCCGCATGGAGGAATACCAATATATTAGTGATCCTTTAGCGCCATATGAGGTACTAAGCACTCATGTATTACCGTATAAAGATATACGCTTCTTAAAGCACTTTGAAGATGTATTTGAACGCTTCTATAATAGTGAACGCTTTAGAACTGTCTTTGGCTATATTGGAAGCAAGCTCATAAAGGAACATACTGATACATCCATAACTGGTGAAAATACAGCAACAAATCATGTACCACCTATGAAAAAGTATGATCCTTCTAAAGTGGAGCCTAAAAAAGATGCCTTTTCTTATTTCTGTGAAATGACACAGGCTTGGCTTGACGCTGGTCATCACAAGGTTAATTTAAAAGACATTGACCAAATCGAGTTCTTATATAATTTCTTCTTGTCTAAGGGCAATACTGTAGCCGCTGAATTACTACAGTATGATACACTTGTTAGCTATCGTGGTAAGGTTCGCAGCGAAGCCGTTGGTTTGCCGAAGCAGACAAAGAAACTTTTACAAGAAGGGGAAGCATTCTGGCGCAACGAAGAGCTTGCATCTCAGTATATTCCAAACTATACATTTAAAGAATGGCGTAAGATTCGCCAACAATATGTGGAGATGCCAATGTCTGAGGACACGGCACATGTATTAGGCATAGAAAATGTACCTAATGCACCATTTACAGTAGTTATCGACGTTAATAAAGAGGTAAAACCATTTATACGTCCTGAAATAGAGGCTTGTTAAATATCACAAGTGATGATTGGTTAGTTAAATAGGAGTGTTATGACCGATACAACGAGACCAAAACGATACCGTATGGTATCTAAATATTATAAAGAAACCTATGGGGAAAAGGTTTATAAACTGCCTGTTGCTTTGCCCCTGACTTGTCCTAATCGGGACGGTTCGGCTGGTGTAGGGGGCTGCACCTTCTGCGGAGAAATTGGTGCCGGTTATGAAAATCGTCCTGCATGGATGACAGTGCGTATGCAACTCGAGGAAAACATTGCTCACATAGGCCCCAAGTACAAGGCGAAAAAATTCATACCTTATTATCAAAACTTCAGTAATACTTACTTGAGTCTTGACGATTTTAAAAGCTATATGGAGCAAGGTTGCATTGACGAAGCCGTAGGCATCGCCATTGCAACGAGACCAGATTGTATTGCCGATGAATACCTAGAAATCTTGGCGGATATTCGTGACCGCTTTCAAAAGGATATCTATATTGAATTAGGCTTACAAACGGTTAATTATGATACATTAGAGAAAATTAATCGCGGTCATGATTTGGCACAGTTTATTGATGCCGTACTGCGCATTAAACGATACGGATTTAACGTTACCACACATATGATTGTTAATCTTCCATGGGATACCATGAAAGATACCATCGAAGGGGCCCGTATCTTATCAGCCCTCGGTGTTGATCAAGTTAAATTACATGCCTTATATATCGTTAAAAATACATTGATGGCCAAGTGGTACCAAGAAGGTCAGTTCACCTTAATCAGTGCAGAAGAATATGCTGACCGGGTAGTCAACTTTGTCCGTCATTTACACCCTGATATTGTATTGCAACGTCTAGTTGGACGAGCACCTGAAGATAATACGCTCTTTACAAATTGGTCTATGGGTTGGTGGCGCGTACAAGATTTAATTGATGATAAGTTAGACGAACTAGATGCACATCAAGGTGATCTTTGCGATTACCTCAATGGTAAAGCAGTTCGTAAGTTTATAGACTAGGAGGTTGTATGAGCGAACAAGTATTTACATTTCCTACATATGACCTAGCACAATCAATACTAGGTCAACATAATCGTTATTTACATATGATGCTTGAGGTCATCTCTGCTGATGTAGTGGCTCGGGGAGATACGGTAGTCATTAAGGGTGATGAGGACCAAGTTAATGCCCTCTATCGTACTCTTGAAGAATTAGTATTCCTCTACCGTGAGGGCAGTACTATTACAGAGTCTCAAGTGCGCATTGCCGCAAAACTCGTAGCTAATGGCAAAGCCGATGCGGTACATAATATGTTCGAAGATACACTATCCGTTAATATGCGCGGTAAAAATATTACGCCTAAAACGGAAGGTCAGAAGTACTATGTAGATAGCATTCGTAAAAATACTATAACCTTTGGTATCGGCCCTGCAGGTACAGGTAAAACCTTCTTAGCAGTAGCATTGGCAGCTTTCTATTTGAAGAACAGAAATGTAGATAAAATTATTTTGACTCGTCCTGCTGTAGAGGCTGGGGAGCGCTTAGGTTTCTTGCCTGGTGAATTACAAGATAAGGTAGATCCATATTTAAGACCTCTTTATGATGCGTTATATGAAATGTTTGGCATTGAGCAAGTACAACGCTTTATGGAGCGCGGTACTATCGAGGTAGCACCACTAGCGTATATGCGTGGTCGTACCTTAGAAAATGCTTTTGTTATTCTCGACGAGGCGCAAAATACGACAGCTGAACAGATGAAAATGTTTTTAACTCGCTTAGGTAACAATTCTAAAATGGTCGTAAACGGCGATAAAACACAAATTGACTTGCCGCCACGAGTTGTATCAGGTCTTGGTGAAGCTGAAAAGGTATTGCGTCATGTATCGGGCATTAATATGGTTTACTTTAGCGATCAAGACGTGGTGCGTCATGATTTAGTAGGCCGCATTGTAAAAGCATACGATGCGTACCATGAGCGTAAATTAGTAGGTGATACTAAAACAACTGATGCATCTGCAGAGAATGTAGCGAAAGGGTAAGTATGTACATACATATTAGCTATGATGAAGGAATTCAAGAAGATTCTAATATAGAGGCCATTATCCGTAAGGTTTGTGACGAAGTGAGTCGCGTATATGGTCTTGAAGAAGATGAAATGAGTATTTTACTCTGTAATAATGCAAAGATTCACGAGCTTAATAAAGCATATCGCGGTATCGATAGACCTACCGATGTATTGTCCTTTGCACTTAATGAAGGGGACGATTACGAAGGTAGTGAAGAGGAACATCATTTACTAGGTGATATGATTATTTCCTTGGAGCGCACTCGTGAACAGGCTATTGAATATGGACATAGTTTTGAACGCGAGTTAGCGTACTTGACGACTCATAGTTGTTTACATATTTTAGGCTATGACCATATGAACGATGAAGATAAAAAAGAGATGCGTACAGAGGAAGAGTTTATCCTTGGCAATCTAGGTTATGTGCGGGAGGATGCACCATATAATGAATAACAACGAACATTTTAAATCA
Organism: Veillonella parvula; assembly: GCA_947096075.1. Lineage (GTDB taxonomy): Bacteria > Bacillota > Negativicutes > Veillonellales > Veillonellaceae > Veillonella > Veillonella parvula_C. The sequence continues at coordinate 4,949 of CAMUQE010000129.1, forward strand.
GGCTTTGTAGC
>CAMUQE010000130.1 GCA_947096075.1 Veillonella parvula
TATTTACCTCCCTTCCGCGTATAATTGTAAAGAAAACTAATAGAAACTAATATACATACCAATATATTAAATTATATTTCCATTTGAATTTCTATCGATCTAACTAATCTAAGATCTAATCACATATATAAAGAAGAGCCGCATACGAAACGCGACTCTTTCCATAAAACTCACTTAAAAGATACTCCTACAATGTAGTCATTCGCAAAAATTGCTCATACAAAAACCTTAGAAGCTGTCAATTATTCCGCCGGAAATTTGTGATCCATTACGTCTTGCAAGGAAACGCGCTCCATAACATGACGAAATTCTGCTTGTAAATGTTGCCACAATGGAGCCGTCAAACAATCGTTAAACATAGGACATGGTTCTACATCGTCTTCTAAACAAGACACGAGAGCAATGGAATCCTCAGCAGCATATAAAATTTCATATACATTGTATTCAGATGGATTTTTCACCAAGCGGTATCCACCGTATTTACCACGTCCACTTTTAACGAGGCCCGCAGAGGATAAACGAGATACAATCCCCTCTAAGTATTTATCGGAAAATCCTTGACGTTCTGCAATTTCACGAATCGGTACATTTTTTTCTACACCGTATTCTGCAATATCCGCCAAGATCCGTAAGGCATAACGCCCTTTTGTAGATATTTTCATAAGTTAACCTCTATATCATTCATAATATATTAATAGTATATCATAAATTCATACAAAAATTGGTGGGAAATATGATACACTATACATATATCGAAATATTTTTATTTAGGTATGATTTTAATTTCATATAGGGAGGGTGTTATCTAATGTTAGATAAACTATTTCAACTCAATGAACGCGGTACAACCGTTAAAACCGAGATTTTAGCAGGTATCACTACGTTTATCACGATGGCGTACATCCTATTCTTGGCGCCAAACATTCTTAGCCTTGCAGGCATGGATAAAGATGCAGTCCTCATCGCAACCGCTTTAGGCGCTGGTCTCGTTACGATTTCTATGGGTCTATTCGTTAACTATCCGATTGCACTCGCTCCAGGGGTTGGCCTCTTAGCCTTTTACTCCTTTACCGTAGTTCTGGGAATGGGTGTATCTTGGCAAACGGCATTAGGTGCGGTATTTATTTCAGGCCTCGTATTCCTCGTATTAACACTTACGTCGGTGCGACAAATGATCGTTGAAGGCATTCCTGCCTCCATGAAGATTGCTATTACCGTTGGTATCGGTCTCTTCATTGCTATCATCGGTTTGAAATTATCTGGCTTGATGGCTATCTCCATCAGTTTGTCTCCAAACTCCTTAGGTCAAGTCGTACAAACACATGGTAATTTAGTACCTCCAGCATCCGAAGCACTCTTAACGCTCGGTAATTTGCACAGTAGCGAAACCTTGTTGGCTCTCTTCTGCCTCATCTTTACGGCTTTATTAATGGCTCGTAAGGTTCAAGGCTCTCTCTTGATTGGTGTTTTGGTAACAACGGTTATCTCCTATGCGACGGGCCTTTCCACAATGCCTGAGAACTTCACTGTATTGGCAATACCTGATTTCTCTAAAGCAGCATTCCTTCAATTAGATATTCCTGGCGCTCTTCACATGGGCTTGATCACGATTATCTTCTCCTTCACCTTCGTAGAATTATTCGACTCTATGGGTACATTGATTGGTACTGCTACAGAGGCGAAAATCGCGGATCCTAAATCTGGTAAATTCCCAGGTCTTGGGAAAGCCATGACTGTAGATGCTCTTGGTGTAAGTGCTGGTGCATTACTCGGTACTTCTACGATTACTGCCTTTGTTGAAAGTGCGGCAGGTGTAGGTGCTGGTGGCCGTACAGGTTTAACAGCTGTAACAACAGGTGTACTATTCTTAATCTGCTTATTTGTTGCCCCTTTAGTATCTCTTGTACCAAATGCAGCAACATCTCCAATCCTCGTTATTGTTGGGGCCCTCATGTTAGGTGCTATTCGCAACATCGACTTTGATGATTGGACAGAAGGCTTCCCTGCATTCCTCGTTATCGTATTAATGCCATTCACATACAGCATCGCTAACGGTATCTCTGCAGGTCTTATTGCATACCCTCTACTCAAAATCATTGCGGGCCGTGCAAAAGAAGTTAACTGGATTATGTACGTATTGGCGGTACTCGTTATCATACGCTACGTATTCTTCTAATTAACGTATGCCCATAATTATGCTATTAGTGAAAGCTGTTTTATATTGATAGCTATAAAATCACTAATACTCAAGAACAAAATATATGTAAATTACATCCACTAAAAGAACCTATCTCCAAAGATATTACTCTAATATCTAGTATCTAGGAGATAGGTTCTTTTTATTATGTACTCTTTTACTAAATGCTAACGTCGTATGGCATCACCGAATCGTGCTATAGAGTCTTATCAGGGTTTAGTATTAACGAATTGTTTTTACACCGATTAAGTCTGTACGACTTGAATCGATTTCTTTTAATGGCCCTACTGAATCTACAATTTTGCTTACATAGTTTTGGTTTCTTGGAGAAGCAAAGTAGAGCATATAAACTTTGTTATCTTTTTCCCAATAAGCAATTTGAACAGAATCATTGCTAGAGCCTAACGTATGTACAGGGATTCCATTAGGGGTAGTAAAGCTAACCGCATCATCAGCATTGTATTTTGTCTTTTCCAATATAGGCTTTACTACGGTATCGATAGCCCAACCCATACGATATACAATATCTGTATTAGAGAAGGTAAGTTTAGGCCCAAACATTCCATAAGCTCCAGTTTCTGTATATACGATTTCTAATACGTCATGATCCCTTGACTTTACATCGCGTACTACATAGTCTTCGGGCATATAAGATGGAATTTGTAAATCATATCCAAAATACTTTGTACTTGCGTCAATATTAAGCTGTACTATATCACCATTATCAACTTGATCATACCATCGATAGCGATTCATTAATTCTTTATTTTTTTCCACTGTATCGATGGTAACAGTATTTCCATTTTCATCCACTAAAGGGGATAACGCACTAACTGGTTGTACTCCAAAGTTACTTACCACAGCAGCGAGTATTCCCATGGCTAATAATGATTTTGTTGCTTTCAATCTCATAATCTCTTCTCTCTAAATTTAGATATTCCATAAGTATATATTACCGAGGTAATCACTTATCTATTACATTTTTAACTCAGATCACTGACTTTCAACAGTACTACGTAATCTTAATAAAATACGCCAGTCTTTGCTTTCATAGGCACTACATGTTCCTGTTTTATTTCTTCAATAGTTTTAGGTGTTATCGGATAGTTACCAACTAGTTCATAACGAGAGCTATCAATACTCTTCAACGGTACCACATTCTCCTTATAGAATTCCGCATCAGCTTCTTTCACCTGTTCTAAGAAAAATAGGAAGTAAGCCATAGCATCCTTCGCCCACGTAATGCTGCGAACCATATGCGTTTCAGGATTACCTGTATAATAAACCTCACCAGAATCACCTGATTTAGACCATTCAAAATCGCCGTACTCAGATGGAACATATGGTGTGTCTCTCACAGTATCCAAGGAATATCCCATTCTATAGGCCATAATACTGTCTATATATTTTTTCCCATCCCGATAGATAGTCACACCTTTTTTGTAGTATACAACCTCTAATACATCATTTAGATCTTGACGTGCTGTATAAAGCTGATAACCATAAGGTATATAACTAGGTGCTTTGACCTCATACGGTAGTTGCTGTGCAGCTTCTACTATTCCCTTCAAATTACGAGCCCCTTCTTGTGTTTTCATAGGCCACTCTAATAAGGTCTTTCTTGGCAATGCTTTGATTACTGAATCAGGATGAACTCTAGGCATATCATTTGTAACGGTAGCTGAAACACCATCATTATCTGTGGATATAGAATCATTAACAACATCAGCTGAAACATACCCCGCAGACAATAATCCTACAGCCATAGCAGCTAAAATGGACTTATATAGAAGCTTCTTCATGATCTCTCCTTTTATAAAGACTTGATATATACTTTACACATATAATGATATATTTTCTTATTTATATCAAAAACATGCCCCCGATTCTGTTGCCCTAGCTACTTCATAAAACTTTTATCTTTCCTATTATGAAAGTATAGTTATGAGCCAATAGCTGCTTTAATGCTTACTAGTTATACATAATAAAGCATCCTACTAAACGCTATATTACAATAGAGTTCAATAGGATGTTTTGCCATTATTTATTTAATGGAGGCATAATAATATCTTGTTCAAGCTGTCTTCGTCTCTTTGCGGTATAGTCTACAACTTTAATTTGAACGACACCCACAGAGTTTACCATGGCATCAGTAAAGGTAAATTCTCGACCAGTCTGCTGCTTCATCAACACCTGTAAACCATGAGCTTTTTCATCAATATTCGCTAAATAAACAGCCTCTCCTCGTCCCATTACACTGGAATAGACTGAACTATATTTACAAGGAATATCTCCACCTGAAACGAGAGCCTCATCATTGCCGTCAATTTCAATAAATACATGAGGGTTCTCTTGAATCAAACTAAACTTCTTTCCATCATGATGGCCATGTACATAGATGTAGAGTATATCATCTACAATTTCATAACCAAAATGTAAAGGTACTACATAAGGGTAATCACCATCCATCATGCCTAAGTGAATGATACGCGTGCCGTTTAAAATATCTTTAATTTTATCTACATTTGTAACCATACGATCTTGCCGTCTCATAATAGCCTCCATGGTTATATTTTAATGATAGTTCATGTATTATTATAGCAATTTTTCAGCTATATTTCTTACCAATTCTTTTGAAAGCTATAAGTAATCTATATTAATCAAGGTAGTTTACTAAATATATCTCCAAATTTTG
>CAMUQE010000131.1 GCA_947096075.1 Veillonella parvula
AAGAAAAGCCGACCTGGCACTACGTACTCGATGTGGATCAACAGCCATTCTTGCTAGAGGAATACGACGATGCAAACGCTATGATTCAGACTGCCTTGCAAGGGTTGAAAGAGAAAAAGTACGAACAAATTAATATTCGAACGCATGACTTTGTGGGCCCATCCTATTTTATTTTTAAAGGCAATCAGTCGACCCCATTTAGAGTGCAGCTCTATCTAAAAGAATCTGCCCGTCACACCATCGATGAAGATGGGAACCAACAAGACACGCCTGGCAAGACCTACTTATTTGAACAATATGTGGGGAACGAAGTGTCCTTAAACTATTGGATTCAAAAAACAATAAATACCTTGGAAATTCCTGAGCTAGACAATTGGAAACAATTAACAGTGCCAAAGGATTTACAAACATAAAAAGACCATCCCCAGTGAGCTGCTCCCCCAAAATTGGACACAATTTTGGGAAGTGAAGTTCAACAGGATGGTCTTTTTTTGATAATTCCTATAATCTTGATAATAGAATTATTTTAATTATAGATTTTTACTACAGCGTTTTTATTATAGTAGTCTTATGACAGCACTTTTATTATAGTGTTTTTACAACACTGGCACAGCGTGCACAAAGTGTAGGATGTTCACTATCTTGACCTACTGTATCGCGGTGGATCCAGCAGCGTTCACATTTTTCGAGACCAGAGGCAACAACAACTGTTGCAACACCAGTTTCTTCGTCTTTTACAGCCTCTGCCGGTGCAGCGCCGTTTACGATGTGAGCTTCAGATACGATAACGAGTTTAGCCAAGCCTTCTTCACCAAGAGCATTCAATGCATCAAATGCAGCGCCTTCAGCGTATACTGTAACGGATGCATCCAATGGGTGACCGATTGTTTTATCTTGACGAGCAAGTTCCAAAGCTTTTTGTACGGATGTACGCAAGTCTAACAATTGGTTCCATTTGTGAGCCAATTCTTGATTGAAGTGTTCTGGATGACCTTGTGGCCAATCTTGAAGCATAACGGATTCGCGCATACCCTCTTCTTTAGGCATGTATTTCCAAACTTCTTCTGCTGTAAAGGAAAGCACTGGAGATACCATTGCTACCAATGTTTTCAATATTTCGTACATCGCTGTTTGAGCAGAACGACGAGCTACGTTATTTTTGCTTTCAGCATACATAGTATCTTTCATTACATCAAGATAGATGGAGCTCAAGTCTACGGTGCAGAAGTTATGAATTGCATGGTATAACATGTGGAATTCATAATTTTCGTACGCATCAGTAACCTTTTGACGCACTTCTTCTAAGCGCAACAATGCCCATTTATCGAATTCGGACATATCTGCGTAAGCCACTTTATCAGTATTTGGATTGAAGTCATCCAAGTTGCCGAGCAAGAAGCGGAATGTATTACGGATCTTACGATATACTTCGGATAATTGTTTTACGATGTCTTTAGACAAACGTACGTCTGCTTGGTAATCTGCGGAGGATACCCACAAACGCATAACGTCAGCGCCATATACGTCGATAATGTCGCTAGGTGCTACTGTATTACCTACAGATTTGGACATTTTGCGACCTTCGCCGTCCACAACGAAGCCATGAGTCAATACGGAGTTGTAAGGTGCCTTACCTGTTGTTGCCACTGCAGTTAACAAGGAAGAGTTGAACCAGCCGCGATGTTGGTCGGAACCTTCAAGGTACATAGCGCATGGTACGTCAAGATTGTTAACTTCAAGTACACCAGCCCAAGAGGAACCAGAATCAAACCATACGTCCATGATGTCAGTTTCTTTTTTGAACTCATCATGACCGCAATGAGGACATTTAAAGCCTTCTGGCAACAATTCTTTTGCACTGTGTGCCCACCATGCATCGGAGCCTTCAACAGCTACTTTTTCAAGCAATGCAGCCATCGTATCATCATTTACAATATGCTCGCCACAGCTTTCACAATAGTAAATAGGAATTGGCACGCCCCAAATACGTTGACGGGAAATTACCCAGTCACCACGGTCGCGTACCATGTTAAAAATGCGGTCGTGGCCCCATTTAGGAATCCATTGTACTTGGTTATCGATCGCATCAAGCGCTTGTTGACGGTACCCATCTACAGAGGAGAACCATTGTTCTGTAGCACGATAGATAACAGGGTTTTTACAACGCCAGCAGTGAGCATATTGGTGGCGCAAGCTAGATTTGCTAAGCAATGCATTGTTGTGTGCCAAGATTTTGATAACAGGCACCTCTGCATCGTGAATTTCTACGCCAGCCAATGGGAATTCCGTATCGCCATAACGATTGTCGTCTACTTGTTTAGTGTAGTTACCAGTTTCGTTAACAAGGGATACGATAGGAAGCTCTGTTTTACCTTCCTTGTTATAACGTTGAACGATATTAAAGTCGTCTTCACCGTGTGCAGGCGCTGTATGAACACAACCAGTACCAGCATCAAGTGTTACGTGATCGCCAAGCAATACTGTAGAATTACGCTCTACGAATGGATGTTTGAAATCAGCCAATTCTAAATCTGCACCAGAGAAACGATTCACGATTTCGTACTCTTCAATGCCGATATCTTTCATAGCCGCTTCAACAAGCTCAGTAGCCATCAAGTAGTACTCTTCGCCTACTTTTACCCAGCCATATTCAAGCTCAGGGTTAACGGAGATTGCTACGTTGGCAGGCATTGTCCAAGGAGTCGTTGTCCAGATAACAGCAAATGCTTGTTTTGGATCTACGCCAGCTGGCAATGTTACCTTTTTCTCGGATACGTAAGGGAATTTTACGTAGATGGAGAAGGATTTTTTCTCAGCGTATTCGATTTCTGCCTCTGCCAATGCAGTTTCACAGTGAGTACACCAGTATACAGTTTTAAGACCTTTATAGATGTGGCCGCGTTTTGCCATTTCGCCGAAGATACCAAGTTGTTTTACTTCAAACTCAGGACGCAATGTCAAATAAGGACGGTCCCACTCACCTAATACACCAAAGCGAATGAAGTCTTGTTTTTGGTTTTCTACGCATTCTAATGCATATTCCTTACATTTGTTACGTAAGTCCAATGGTGCCATTTCATGACGGTTAAGACCAGTATTTTTAATAACCGCATGCTCGATTGGCAAACCATGTGTATCCCAACCAGGGATGTAGCGAGTATAATGACCAGTCATTGTTTTATATTTCATAATGATGTCCTTCAACGTTTTGTTGAGGGCATGACCGATGTGCAATTTACCATTTGCATATGGAGGGCCATCATGCAAAATGAATGGCTTTGCGTCTTTACGCAACTCCAAACGTTTTTGATAAATTTTGTTGTCCTCCCAGAATTTTAAGATTTCTGGTTCGCGCTTAGGCAAATTGCCGCGCATTGGGAATTCTGTTTCAGGCAAATGTAACGTCTTACCGTAATCCATGATGTGCTCCTTTTACATAAAAAAATCGCCCGTCCCCGAAGGGACGGACGTCATATCCGTGGTACCACCCTACTGACTCTCGTTACTAGTGAAAGCTAACGCCACCGCAACTGCGATTGTTACACCATGCTAACATATGATTGTAACACATAAGACGCAACTCATCTCTCATATTGTGAAAGCCACTTAGACATATAACGGTGTTCACCGGCGGCGTTGCCGCTTGCTCCAAAGTGATCCGCACATCTCTAGATTTCCAAACCTTTCAGCCCATGAGTTTGATCTCTACAAAATCCGTCTGAGACATGCCGTCTTTTTCAACGCAATATTCATATAATAGATAATTATAGGACTCACGAGGGAGAATTGTCAAATACTTTATTTCTAAGTTTAACAAAACTTTTTTCCCCATTAAGCAAAAGAAAAAGCCTACTTATGTAGGCTTTATTGTAAATACAATTATTAGATTGCACTCATGAGAATTAATTCAAGAATAATAATTGCAATGCACACGTACATGAATTTACGATCCATGTCGTCAGTTGGAGTTTCTTTAAGACCAGTGCGAGCAGCTTCTTCAGCAGTGACAACTTCATAGCTCATTGGAGATCCGTATTGATTATCACCTCCATCACCCTTTTGAGCAAGTAGATAAATAGGATACATCATAGACTACATCGCACTAGTCATAAGTAGTTTATCTACCAGGAACCAAAGCACAAAGATAGCACAGAATAGTCCTGCAGTTAGTCCCATAGATGGCGTAGTATCAATAAGACCTAATTCACGGGCCATTTGTTTTGTTACAACCACTTGACCTGTAGGGGGACCAAAGCGATTTGATAGGCTTTCACCAGGTAGAGCCATAAGGATCAACAGGATAATGGTCCCTACCACCGGGATAAATCCAATAAATACGAGTCCGCCTGATCGGCCTTGATCGTGTAAGCGTCGTACTGAAACGGCCACACCAGGAATAACCATAATCACGGACAAAAGAACAATAATGACCAAGCCAAAACCTACGCCTACTACGCTAGATAGTGGGCTAATATAGCTCAAAAAAGCACAAGTAAATAGAATGGCCACAAACAACAATTGATAGACTAAAAAGAAATGCCAATATTCACTACGACTTGCACGACCATCAAAGTCAGCATATTTATAAACCAAACATTGTTTAAAGTTTTCAATCAAGCCTAGATTGTATTTATCTAACGAGATTTGTGGCCTACTAACATGCCCACATTCTGGACAGTAACACTCTGTTTTTAACACTTCATGTCCACAATAGGGACAAGATTTCATAATAAACTCCTTCTAGCTACAAACAGGAATCAGCAAAGATTACGAGGTCCTGCTGTACTTAACACATATAACAACTTAGATATTCTTTATTTATTAATATCTATATTTTTAAATTCATCTAAAATTCATTTTACTATAAAGTGTTATATTGTCTATAA
>CAMUQE010000132.1 GCA_947096075.1 Veillonella parvula
GCTATAGATTATTGATAAGAATTTAGAATATATCAATGACTATACTCAATATATGAGTAGTGCCTTGAATATGACTAATCTTATTCTAAATTCTATGAAACGGTGTATATATTATTTATTTAAGGTTTCAATAATGCTTAGAATATCATCTGCTTTTCGGGCAATATGTGTTACGCCTAGTTCTTGGTGGAGGGATTCCTCTCTAAAGCCCCATGTAACACCAATACAAAGAAGTCCGGAGTTTTCTGCAGTAGCTACGTCAACTTCAGAGTCACCTACATAAATAGATTCGTCTGGTCTAGAACCTAGTTCTTTTAAGGCTTGGAGTATCATATCTGGTGCTGGTTTACGTTGTAATCCTGGTCTTTCACCAATGGCAACAGGTAAGCGGTCGCCAAAGTACTCTTTATTGAGTGGTGTTACACCTTCTTGGATTTTGTTGGATACGATAGCTAATTTATAACCTTGTTCACGCAATACATCAAGCATATCTAGGATGCCTGGGTAGGGCGCTGTTGTGTCTTTTAAATGCTTACCATAGTAAGCTTTGAATTCCTCAATGTATGGCTCTAATTCATGATTAGCTACTGTACTTGGGAGACACTGACGCATTAAATATGTTACTGCATTACCGAGTGCTGCTTTTACCTCTGCTAGAGATTTTTCAGGGAAGTTATGTGTACGTAGTACATGATTTACGGCGTTAGCTAAATCTGTAGCCGTATCGAGCAATGTGCCGTCGCAATCAAAAACGATGGTTGTATATTTCATGGGGACCTCCAAATGTAATTATTAACTATTCTATTATATGATAGACAGAGAAAATTTTCATAAAAAATTGGACTATGTTAAAATTAACGTACTATAGTTGGGACTTTTAAAATTGGAGAGATACATGATTTGTAAAACAATAGCACTTTCAGTATATATTAGCTTAATTACTGGTTTAGTAGGGGCTGTTGATGTTAATATTCCCGGTGCTGATCATAGAATTCCTATAAATGCTTATGAAAGTTATATACATAGTGATTCTTCAATTAAAAGCATACAAGAAGGAGCATTAAGAGACTTTCAAAAAAGCAAAGAGTATGATAAAACTAAGCAACTGTACATAGATAATGGACTAAATGAAAAAGAGGCTGAAACAGTCATTCGAGAAAGCTATGTAGGTCCTCTTAATATGTATGAGGGGCAAACAGAGATTATTGACCATAGTGGAAAAGGAATTCGTTTTCTTGTACCTTATATGAGTTATTATAAAGTACAGGGAAATAATATAACTGATAAATATACGACCTATGATATTTTCTCTAATGATATAACGATAGGTTTAATTGTTGAGAACAAACAAAATTGGCAAAGTTCTGATTATATGGGTAAGTCATTTGATTCGATTACGGAAGATGATTTACGTAAAGATTATAAACGACCTATTAATATAAAAGAGTTTAACTCTCTTTCTTACAAGCCAGAAGATATTCACGGAGCGAGTTTTTCATATGCTGGTTTAATAGATAGCTATTGGGATTCTTTGTATGGCAAAATTAAGAAAAATAATAAAGCTCAATTTTACTCTAATTTAAACTTTGCTTTTGATAATGATTCGACTATTCGATATCATGTAGGTATAACTGAAGCTAAGCGGGATATGGGGCAGGTAATTAGTCCAATACTGGTTAATTATGTATTACCATCTATTAAACCTTTAACAGATAGCAATCTATATTCTCATACAACAAAAATAGACGGTGAAAATTTTATTTATCGTATTCTTAATGATGCAAAAGTTAGTGCCACTTTAGCAGATTTTAAAAGTGGTTTATTTTATAAAAGTCCTTCTGGTATAACACAAACTATCTTTATAGATTTCATAGCTAAGGAACGGGGAACTGATTCTATTTCACTAGCTAGCTTTATGGATGAGGTGATTATGAATGCAGTTCAATCGCCTGAAGGCTATGTCCATTTCTCTAAACGCATTGTATGGAATGATGGTATACCAGGTATTCTAGTGGAACAAGAGAAAGCTAATAAAGAGGGGATAATGGTATTTTATATTCAGGACGGAACAACAGCCTTAACTAGTATATTGAGTTATAATAGAAATATGTCTTATACTAAAGAGCAACTTCGTAATATGTTAACTGATGTTAAGTTAGTTACTATTCCTGAGAAATTCAAGGGCAATGTTGATATTGCTAATATTGAAGATATAGTTAAAAAAGATTTGGAGAAGTAGTATGACTGAAATACAAGCTCTTTTATTGATAAAATCTATTCTTGAGTCCGCAGATATTCATGGTATTGAAAACATTTTGGCTAAGGATTGTGAATACATGTCCACAGGTCGAGGTATTATCGGTCGTAATCGAAATGAAACGATTGAGTTTTTGTCCTCTATGGCTGAGTCTATTAAGGCTGATAATGTGCCTGTTACCTGCAAGGTGATGCATATTACCGATGTGTACGAGGAGGATGCGCTATTCCATGAGGGCCGTCATGGTTTAACGGTTTCTTATGAAAGCGGCGATAACTATGTGTACATGATTTTTGTAGATGTAAATGATGAGGGGCTCGTAGACCGCATCGTATCTAGTCAGGAAAACTATAGTATTGAGTATGATAATCTTCGCTTTGGCGATGATGAAAGTGAGTATGTTTTTATTTCTGCACCAACTACTGTGAAAGATTGGATTACAGCTCTCAGCATATGGCTTGAAACCGGGAATGTCGCTGTCGATGATTTTTATCAATACATCGATGAAGACACACGTGTTGTATTCCAAAAGGGCGATTCTGAATCGATTACTCTTGAAAGTGGCCTTGATGTAGAGGATTATTTTGATCAGCTCATGAACCAACACTTTGATGCGGTGCCTCATATTATTCGCGATGAAGAAGACGGCCTAATTGTAACGTATGGTCCAATGAGCCTTATTGCGAGCCTAAACGAAGAGGTGGCGCTAGCCCTAATTAGTATCTACATTGATACACGAGATGAAGATGAAGCGACTGATGAGGTTGGTTATATCGAAGAGGACTTAACGAAGGAAACTATTATTGAAGAGGATCTATATTAGTCGATACTACTCATTTGATATATCTAATCTAATTAGAATTAATAGATAAAACAAAAACTACCAATTAAACATATATCTTTTAAACAGACCTTCTACTATGGAAGGATAAGCCACTAGATATTATGAATAACTGGTAGTTTTTTGTATTATTTACATTTCGTCATGGTCTTTAATGAGACCAGCTTTTTTCTTTTTCCAGTAGGAGTAGTAGAATGGCAAGATTACGATACAGCCGCCTAGACCCCATAATAATTGGTTAGTTTGAGCTTGGGCAAGCATCCATAGGGATGTGCCGATAGCGATGACTGGGATTAAGTAGCCACCAGGAATTGTGTAGGAACGAGCTTTGTTTGCCCATTTACGACGGAAGATAATGACAGCTAAACACGTTGGTAGATATTGTGTAAAACGAGATACCGCACTGATTGCTGCTAGTGTTGTAAAGGAGCCAGACCAGGCAAGTAAAACACTAGCAATGGCAGTAACGATAGCTGCTACATATGGTGCATTGTAACGATTACGTTTTGCCAAAGCACTTGGTAACATACCATCCTCTGCCATGGATGTTGCCACACGAGGAGCATAGTAAGCTTCGGCAAAGTTGATACCACCCATAGAGATCAATGTACCTATTAATACGATATACATACCAATAGGTCCAACAATTACGTTGAATGCATCTTGTACTGGAGCCTTGGTATTTGCCAAGTCAGTACCGAGTACACCAATAGATACGGCGAGGATTGCCATATACAGAACGGATACGAGAAGCATACACATGATAATAGCACGTGGTAAATTCTTTTTAGGATTTTTCATATCTTCTGCAGCAATGGCAATAACTTCAAATCCTGTATACGCAAAGAATAGAAGTACTGCTGCTTGTGCAAATGATCCATCTACATAGGTATCTTGTGGGAATACAGGCGTAAAGTTAGCACCATTAATAAAGAAGATACCAATTGCAATGAATAGGGTAAGCGGAACTAACTTAGAGATAGTAATTAAGTTATTAACGAATTTTGATACATTAACACCAAATATATTTACAACCGTAAGGCCTACAATTAAGATAAATGAAATGACATCCTTTGCAAAATCACCACTTAAAGCTGGTACTGCAGCACCTAATGCTGTAGCAAAGCCAACGGCCATAGCCGCCCATGCAATAACGGTTACGATCCATTTTAGAACGCCCACTTCAAAGGCCCAGAAATCACCTAATGCATGTTTTGCATATAGGTAAGGTCCGCCATTACGTGTAAATAAGCTTGCCGCTTCAGCAAAGCAAAGGGCGATACAGCCTGCGATAATGGCGTCAAATAACAGGACGCCTAAGCTAGCGGAACCAATTATAGAATATGCTTTGTTTGGTAGTAGGAAAATACCTGTCCCTACAATACCATTGATGCCCAGGAGTACAATACTCCAGAAGCCAAATTTTCCTGTTTCTTTCATGATATAATTTTCCTACTATTTAGTTATATTTTCTCGAACTGCTTTTACGAATGCAGTAAATAAGTGTTTTGCATTTTCATCACTTGTAGACATCATTTCTGGGTGGAATTGACAGGCGACTAACCAAGGATAGGATGGGTCCTCTAAACCTTCTACAGTACCATCCTTAGCTCTTGCTACAACTTGTAATCCTTTACCGATGTTTTTAACTGTTTGGTGATGATGGGAATTCGTAATCCAAGTATTGCAACCTATAGCACTAGCTAGTTTTGAGTTGGTCTCAATCTCTACAGTATGGGTACCAAGAGAAGGTGTTTGATTCTGAGAGTGTTTTATT
>CAMUQE010000133.1 GCA_947096075.1 Veillonella parvula
CCTATGGAAAAGGCATTAGGTATTCGCAACATGCTTGAACACTTTGGAATGAAACCGAATCAAGCTGTTGTATTTGGTGATGGGTATAATGATCTGTCTATGTTTAGGCCTGAGTGGCTAAATATTGCTATGGGTAATGCGCGCCCTGAATTAAAGGCAAAGGCTGATTATATTACTACAGACTGTGATAAAGATGGCATTTATAATGCGTGTAAGCATTTTAAATGGATTGATTAATTATCGCTAATTCTCTAAACTAGGTGAAGTTTATATGAAGATTTATTTTTGTAGCTGTGGCTACAGAATTGGTGTAGTATAGTTAGTATAATGCGCTTAGTTCAATATCATGTGTTAAAAGGAGAAGAGAAGATATGAACATTAAACGCAGATTATTTTCAACTTTACTTTGTGTAGCAGCATTGACAGCAGGTTTATTTGTTTCTGGTTGCGGCAGTGATAAAGCGGGTAGCATTGGCTCCGTAGTATCCTCCGTAGTTGATGGCGGTAGCGATGAGAAAGCAGCTGCTAAGCTTAATACACTTATTGATGCAACAAATCGCTTCAATGGTGACAATGCAACTTGGGGTCAAAACTATGCAGATAGTTTGGCTAAACTAAAGGGTGGTTTCCAAGAAGGTGCTATTGGTCGTCAACCTCACTATGATACTTTAAAAGATGCTTTGGAAAAATCTAAAAAAGAAGGTTCTACATTTAAAGAAGTTGACACAGAACGCGATAATGTATTAAATATTCTTAATGAATTAGTACCAACATTCAAAGATTTGAAAGCTTATGATGACTCTAAAGCCTACATGAACGATGGTGGTGCTAAAGGTAAAGAACTAGCAGCTAAATACGTAGCACAAGTAGAAAAATTTGATGCAGCTTATGCGAAGTTCAATGATGCTCTTAACAAAGCTAACACTGAACAAACTAAGAAACAAATCGAAAAATTGAAAAAAGACGGTAAAAAAGGCTATGCAGCAGCAATGGAATCTACGCTTCGCTTGACTACTCTTGTAGAAAATGTAGAAAAAGCTCCTAAAAATGCAGACAAACAAGCTGTAGAAAAAGAACTTAATGAAATTCAAACATTGCTTAAGAGCATAAATAATGATCGTGGAGAAGTGCTTGTTAACTCTTATAACTCTGTAGTTGGTTCTGTACGTCAAGTACTTACTGATGCAAATGAAAATAATCTTAACGACATGATTGAGAATTTCAATAATTATATTGAGTCTTATAATAATACAACTCCAGACCAATTTGACTCTAAATAATCAAATTAACTAAGTGATTAGTTGAGGCCTACAAAAACAGAGCTCCTTTGAAGCTCTGTTTTTTGTTGTTATATTATTTTTTTATATTTTTAATCTCAATAGCGCCATAATATGATATACTAAAAAAGAGCCGCTCATGGGTTGAGCGGTTTTTCTATGTAAATTTTAAATCTACATTTAGTTAAATATAATATTAGTATTTTGGGGGACATATGAACTGGAAACGCTTGGCTTTATGCGCAATGTTGGGGATTACAGTACTTGGTACAACAGCATGTGGTACAAAAAGTGGAGAGCAACCACAAGGTAATACTGTGAAAGCAGAAACCGTGGCGATGCCTAATTTTACGAATGCGCCGATTGCAGATGAATATGCTATTTTTGATACAAATTATGGTCAGTTTAAGATTCGTTTGTTAGGCTCTAAAGCTCCGATTACGGTTAAAAACTTTGACTATCTTGTTAAAAAAGGCTTCTATAACGGTGTTACATTCCACCGTGTAATCGAAGGCTTTATGATTCAAGGTGGAGATCCTGATGGCACAGGTACTGGTGGACCGGGCTATACAATTCCTGATGAATTCTCCAATGATTTACATTTCAATAAAATGGGCGTTCTTGCCATGGCAAACCGTGGCCCTAATACAGGAGGCTCTCAATTTTTCATTACCTTAGGTCCTACGGATTGGTTAGATAATAAACACACCATCTTTGGTACTGTAGTACAAGGTATGGATGTAGTTGAAAAAATTGGCAAGGTTAAGACTGGTCGCAATGATAAACCAGTTGAACCTGTAATTATCAATTCTATCACATTGGAACCAATCACTGATGATGCGAAAAATGGCAAATAAGGATGCTAAGTCTGAAGAACGGCACTATGTGTACTTGGTGCGATGTGCAGATGATTCTTTGTATTGTGGATGGACTACAGATCTTAAACGTCGAATAGATGCTCATAATGGACATATCTCAGGCGGTGCAAAGTATACGCGAGGACGTCGTCCTGTGACCTTAGTATATTCTGAAAGCTTTCATCAAAAACAAGAAGCACAATGCAGAGAATATGCTATTAAACAGATGACGAAGACTAAGAAATTGGGACTCATTAAGGGTGCAAAATAGTCCTTGATTATGGTATAATATGATGATTAATTACTACCATGGAGGTTAAAAATGAAGCGAGTTCTAGTGTCCGTAAAGAGTGTACAACGAGATATGGATGGCAAGGATACCGTAGTGGAACTGATTTCCCCAGGTACGTCACATGAAAAGGGTAGGGCTCAATATGTGCGTTATGAAGAATCTAGTGTGACTGGATTGGATGGGGTTAAGACGACCATTAAAATCCATGATGATTCTATCGTGTTACTTCGAACAGGGGCTGTCAATATGCGTCATCAATACGTCCGTGGTGAAGAACGCGAAGCCGTATATGAAACACCATATGGTGATTTACATATGGCTGTAAATACTCATGAATTAACAGTAGACTTTCATGATGGCGTAGGTCATGTTCATTTAGGATATGATATTTCCGTTGAAGGTGAATGGCAATTTTATAATCAGTTAGATATAGACGTGCGGGAGGATATAGAGCATGGA
The DNA here is from genome assembly GCA_947096075.1 of Veillonella parvula. GTDB lineage: Bacteria > Bacillota > Negativicutes > Veillonellales > Veillonellaceae > Veillonella > Veillonella parvula_C. The sequence goes on from CAMUQE010000133.1 coordinate 2,886, forward strand.
CATGAAGGAAATCCTGAAATCGGGGATTGAACAGGCATTACAAGATACGATTAACAGCGGTGGTTTACCGGCTGGGGAATATCCAGAAATCGTTCTCGAAGTGCCACCTCAAAAGGAATTCGGTGATTTTTCTACAAACATCGCTATGCAATCCGCTCGTGTAGCTCGTCAAAATCCTCGAGCTATTGCTGAAGCTTTGATTAGTCATATGAACTTTGATTGGCTTGAACGTACGGAGGTTGCCGGCGCAGGTTTTATTAATTTCTTTTTGAAATCTGATATGGTGTATGATACGTTAAAAGCCATTTTGAATGCTGGTACTGAGTACGGTGTTCAACCATTGCGTGCGCGCGATACGATTCAAGTAGAGTACGTAAGTGCAAACCCTACAGGACCATTGCACGTAGGTCATGGTCGCGGTGCTGCGTACGGTAGTGCTCTTGTAAACTTGTTACGTGCAGCGGGTTACAATGTACAATCTGAATACTATATCAATGATGCGGGTAATCAAATCGACAACATGGCTATTTCCATTGAGTACCGTTTCCAAGAGTTACAAGGTGCTACATTAGTATTCCCACCTAAACGCAATGAAGACGGCTCTATGCCTGAGTTCAATATTCCAGAAGGGGCGTTAGTGTTCCCTGAAAACGGCTATCGTGGCCCAGATATTATTGAAACAGCGAAAGCGATTGCAGAACGAGAAGGCTTTGATAAACTAAACGCTATGACTGAAGCTGATCGCGTAGCATTGTTCAAGGAAGAGGGCTTAAAAGAAAAATTAGCTCGCTTAGAAGAAACATTAAGAAACTTCCGCGTTACGTTCGATAATTGGTTCTCTGAACGTACAGTTCATGAAACTGATGAAATTCATCACTCCGTAGAGGCGTTGAAGGCTCTAGGTAAAGTGTATGAAAAAGATGGAGCTTTGTGGTTAAAATCTACTGACTATGGCGATGATAAAGACCGCGTAGTTATCCGTGATAATGGGGTTCCTACATATTTGGCGGCAGATATTGCGTATCATCGCAATAAATTTGATCGTGGCTTTAAAGAAATGATTGATATTTGGGGCGCTGACCACCATGGTTATGTATGCCGTGTAAAAGCGGCTATGGCGGCGTTCGGTTATGACCCTGATAAATTAACAGTATTGCTATTACAAATGGTAGCATTGTTCCGTGACGGACAACTAGTTAAATTGTCTAAACGTAGCGGTGATAGCGTTACATTAGATGAATTAATTGATGAAGTTGGTGTAGATGCATCTCGTTACTTCTTCTTGATGCGTTCCTTGGATAGCCAACTTGATTTTGATATTAATTTGGCAAAATCTCGCAGTAATGACAACCCGGTGTATTATATCCAATATGCTCATGCTCGTATTCACAGTATTTACAACCAAGTGCGTGAAGCTGGCATCGCATTTGGCGATTATAGTGAAACTGATTTCACAACACTTACAAGTGAAATGGAATTAGAATTAATTAAGAAATTAGCTGAATATCCGGAGGAGGTCGTTCTAGCTGCTGGACATCGTGCACCTCATCGTATTGCTCGGTACTTATACGATTTGGCAAGCATGTTCCATTCATTCTACCGTCAAGGTCGTATCATTGGCGTAGATCCAGCGTTGCAACAAGCTCGTCTTGGATTAATCACAGCGATTGCCCTCGTTCTTCGTCAAGGCTTGGGTATTTTAGGTATTTCCGCTCCGGAAAAAATGTAATAGGTGGGAGGCATCATGGCAACTAAGTATATTTTCGTAACTGGCGGCGTTGTTTCTTCTCTTGGGAAGGGGATTACAGCAGCATCTTTGGGTCGCTTACTAAAAAACCGTGGTTTCAATGTAACGATTCAAAAATTTGATCCATACATTAATATCGACCCTGGTACGATGAGCCCTTACCAACATGGTGAAGTATTCGTAACAGATGACGGCGCCGAAACGGA
>CAMUQE010000134.1 GCA_947096075.1 Veillonella parvula
TATTTCTACATATTCTTATCCTTCAAAATAATCTTGTCCTTCTACTATTTATTAGCAATTTGATTATAAAAATGATTCCATACATTACTTATATTTATTATAATAGCGATAAGGAGGACTTAATAGTATGGGAAAATATATGATAATCCTAATGTTTACATTAGTAGCTATTGCTGTAGTTTTTGCTACTTATAACTTATCTATAATTAGATCGATGCCTCCTGAAGAGCGTTATAAACTTCTTTACTTTAAGGAGGATCAAGTCTCTATAGGCATTGGCTTAGTAAGGAAAACCTTTGCATTAAAAGATATTCGAGAAGTACGCTTCTCTAAATACAGACCATTTCGTTCGCCTGGCTGGGCCGGTAAAATGAAAATTAGCCTAATCAATGGTAAAACTAGCCGTTGGATACAATTTGATGGTACTGTCTATTATAAAAAGTTTGTATTGGTAAGCAATGAAGAAAGCATTGATAAAGCTACAGAATTACTCATGAAGGAGTTTAGAATTAGAGGAATTCTGTGTAATAAATATAGATAATAACATAGCGCTCTTAACGCATAGAATCTTAATAGATAGTTATATACTATATACACCTCTAAATTATTGACATATTATTAAATTTATATAGAAAAAAGGCTTCTCGAAATTTCGAGAAGCCTTTTAATTGGTGCGCCTAGCAGGAATCGAACCTGCGCACCCGGTTCCGGAGACCGGCGCTCTATCCCCTGAGCTATAGGCGCATGAATACCTAAAAATTATACCATATTACGCTATGCTTCGGTAGTATAAAGTATAAAGCGAGATAGTCTGTGTATATAGAAAAGACCTTACTATTAAGCCAATTCAGGTTCGAAATAACTATAGTTAAACTCAATCACTACTGCTACACCGTCTAATAGTAAGGTCTATATATTTATATTTTTTCTTTAATCAACTTTAATAGAGCATCACAACTACGACTTACATCATCATAGGTTTCATCAAAATTCCCTGTATACCACGGATCCTTTACGTCACGGCTATCACCAACAAAGCACATAGCCTTATGGACCTTATTATCTACATCATCGCCAATAATACGTTTTAAATTCCTCGCATTATTTTCGTCCATGATAACAAGGTAATCAAAGTTATGATAGTCATCAACCGTTACTTGGCGTGCCTTACGACGAGTATAAGGGAGGCCCATTGCATCTAATTTTTGTTTCGTCCCATAGTGAGTATCATGGCCTATCTCCTCACGGGATGTACCAGCGGACTCGATATAAATAGAATCACTTAAACCAGCCTTATTAACGATATGCTTCATATAAAACTCTGCCATTGTAGAACGACAAATATTGCCGTGACAGATGAATAAAATCTTAGGCATAATTAACTCCTTGCATACTAATGGTCCTTACAGCATACGCTATAAGGACCATTAGTGCAATATTTAATTAAAAATTATGCCGTATCCCAGCATCAATGCGCCAGGTATTTTCTATGGTAGCACCAAAGTTTTTAGTGAATGTACCATATAGATATGTACTAGGTCGAATATTCCAAGATCCGCCAATCTCAGCATCAAGCCATGTATCTTTCAAATCGACTTCCGTTTGTACTGTTGAATTTCCCGGGGCAGAATACGTTGTATTCACCTTACCAGAGAATTCGTGAGCCAACGCTAATTTAGCAAAGATATTGGATTTTTCTGTTTCCTTCCCAATGCCAATACCGAGTCTGCCTACAGCAGAGTTCACAGCATCAGCTTTCACATACATAGAACCACCACCGACAACAGAGGCATCATAGGATACACCATTCAAACGGCCTACAATAAATTCTACACTAGGATCGATATAGAAACCATTTGGTTTCTTGATGCGTTTACCGTATTCAGCACTCAATGATGTACCATAAGTATGATAATTGCCATTTACCCGCTGTCCACCTACAGTATAAAGGTTGTAATTATTGGATAAACGATTACCACGAGCGATAATATCTAAATAACGACCATCGTCATGTTGTTTTGTGCCGTACAAGGCAATGCCACCAAGTTTACCATCACCACTGCCATTAGTATAAGAATTACTGGATGTACTGTAATCAATGGCACCTCCCAAAATCCAACCATTAGAAGCTTTATGATCGTAGCCGACTTGTACACCATTATACGTCATATGTGCATCAGCACCGTCTGTAATTTTAGATTTACCGCCTATATATTTCGCCCATACACCTTGGTTTGTATTAGCTAAACGAAGATTTCCTAAACGGCGTTGTAAATCATTAGTATTACTCTTCCATGTCATAGCAGTCGATGTAAGAGCAGATTTTGTGCCACTTACGAGTGATGATTCACTAGCACGATTAATCTTTGTTGTGTCACCCACAATAAGGCGCCCCTGTGCATCAAAATGATTTGCACCAAGCTCTGCAACAGCACCTGGACTCGTAATACCTTCGTTAATTTGTACGGTTGCACTCAGTTTCTTGTCTTTCCCCGTATATTGTAATTTATCGGCTAAGGTTTGTATTTCTTTACGGTAACTGGCATCATCTGTTAAGTTGGCACCATCACCTTGTACCGTAATATGGCTATTATCTGCAGCATGCTCAACAACAATTTGACCTTTCCCTGTTTCACTTGCTGGTACGCCGGACTTGTAAACAGCATTCACATAGCCGCTATAATTTTGAATTGTAATAGGACGTGCATCGATAGGATGAAGTATACCTGCTGCCGTTGGATTCGCACCGCCTACGAGATTGCGAACCTTACTGCCTTTATATAGATATGCTGCATTATCCCCAGATGGACGTTCTCTTTTAGGAGTAGGACGCTCCATACCAATCCATTCATTATTCCAAGTCCCTCCATTTTGTAAGTAAATGTCAGCACCAGAATTATGAGGATTCTTATTGCTTTCAGCATATTCATTTAATACTGCTCCTATAAGCATAGAATTCGGTGTTGTAAAAGCTAACCCTATATTTGTTGGCGCTTCATTATGATTTGGATCACGACCATAATCCTTATTAATTAACCCTACATTCCCAATAGCAACTAGCTCCTTAGAACCTGGATGTTTACCATCAGAACCAGTATTAACATATACATCACCCTCTTCTGCCACCACAGAGTATGTATCAGAGGTTTCTAAAGGATGCGTGATGATACGTCCGCCACCATCAACGATAATATGTCCACGTTGATTAGCTTGTAATCCAACGCCGATAGCATCAATATCTACATTACCTTTGACGTGAATATTAGTATCTCCATAATCTCTATCAGGATTGTCTTTGCTGAGTCTTGGCACTTTACCGCCGTAGCCAGCATAAACTGCACTCATATAGTAATGGCCGAGCTCTCTTTTGGATGCTGGTGCATCATTCTTTAACCGTACAATTAAATCCTTATCCACAGTCAATTGTGAACCAAAACCATTATAGATGCCCGTTACATTCTTACTTTTACCTGTATCTGTTAAGCTTTTACCATGCACATTAACCGTCAAGGTGTCCTCTATATGCTTGACTTCCGGTTGTGTTTGTACAGGTGACCCCATTGTTAATCCAAGCAATTCCTCCGCTTTGTCACTTGTGGCATTAATTTCTGTAGCAAATGCAGAGCAGGTCATTCCAGTTAATACCAACGCAGCCATCACAGCCGATATATTTTGTTGTAATTTCATAAAAATCTCTCTTTCTTACCCCGCCTAATACGAGGCTCTCACAGAACGCATTTATACGTACACCCTAAAAATATAAAAAGACCCCCTAAGTCCAACTTAGGAGGTCTTGTTTATTTTACACACTTAGTAAATAGTATATCCTATATTATTCAGGATTGATGATAAAGGACAATGCACTGAAGTATTTATTTTGCTCACCTTTAGTTTGAGTTGGGAAGCCCACTTCAACGCCTACTACATTAAGTCCATTAGCACTTACAGTAACAGTTGCTTTACCATTAGCATCTGCTTGACTTTCATTAGTAAGATCGTTAATTACGTCTTTGATTAAAGGTGCATTTGCATATGGTTTGCCTTCTTTCAAGACTTGAATTTCATATGTATCACCTTTTCTAAGAGTTAATGGGTTAACAGATGGAATGATTTGAATGAAAGCATCTTTATTATTGAAAGGTTTTGCTTCTGCATTCCAGTAGTGAACGTCATATTTAATGGCATGTGTACTTTTTTGAGCACCTGGTACTTCAGAGATTGGTTTATGAACCGTTTTACCATCTTTGTCTTTTGTCCAGTAACCATAGTCAAAGTCAGTTACTGTAATACCCAATTTATCATTTGGTACCACTACTACATTTTTTTCATGTTTAATAACTTGTACAGGAATTACCATGCCATTGTTATCTAAACCAATGATGCTTTTTACCATTTCTGGGCTATACGCATCATCAACAGGGCCTTCGCCAAGTACTAGCGCTTTTTCATCTAAGCGGTTAGCAAAGAATACGCCATGCGCATCAACGGAAGAGCACACACAACCTGCAGCTAAACCTACTGCAAATAAAGAAGCTAAGATTTTCTTATTCATAAGAACCTCCATAATCAATAACTTGTTTCAACAAACTTGATATTATTATACAGCCTTACCGATATTTCGTATATACCAATACCCCTATATCCAAGTTAATATGCGGAGTT
>CAMUQE010000135.1 GCA_947096075.1 Veillonella parvula
TTATGAAATTACTAAAACCGGTAAACGTGATGATTCTGTGATAAACCATCGCATCCATCGCCAAAAACAAGAGGGTCTTTACTACGTAGAATACCATCCAGTAGGCGGTGATGCGAATGTAGAACATCTATTGGAAGCCCTTGATTATGCAGTAACATTAGATCAAGTTGAGGCTCGTGTTGCACCAGATCAAGCGCTATACTTTATTAATCTTACCGCTGATGAAGCACGTAAGATTGCAGCATTAACCGATGACAGTGCAATCAATGAATTCCGTCGCTCCGTATCTTGTGTGGGATCTACAGTATGCCAAATCGGGATTCAAGATTCTAATAGTTTGTTGAAATCTATTTTTACCTACCTTGAAGAAAAGGGGATAGATACAAGAAAACTGCCTCGATTACATATCTCTGGTTGCCCGCACTCCTGTGGGACACATCAAATAGGAGAAATTGGATTTCACGGATCTGTAAAACTAGTAGATAAGAAACCTACGGTATCCTTTATGTTAGTTGATGGAGGTTCAGAACACATGGGCTCTGAAAGCTTCGGCAAAATGGCAGGGCATATTGTTGCTACAGAAATACCGAAATTCATGGAAGCCTTGGCGAATACTCTAAACGAATCCTCGGAACCAGACTTTGGGACATGGAGAATGACACACAAAGCGCAATACATGGAACTTATAAAAGCATTTGAGTAAATGTGGTTTCCGCTTGTTATGGGGCCCTAGCATATAAGTAGTTTCTATGTCGATTGCTATGGGGCCCCGTTTCATTGCGACAACTTAATTAAAAATAAAACTGGGTACCTCTTTGCTCCGTCCTTCGTAAAGTCACTGCAGAGGTACCCAGTTTCATTTTTATAACACCTGATGTAAATTAGTCCCATAGCAAAGCGACTTACCCTACTAATATACAGAGCGGCCCCATGACAAGCTACATTCGGTATTTACTCAATATGCTTTTATAATTAGAGGAGCGGAGAGGCGAGAGCGGCTAAGTAGTTTTGACTGAATTTGCATCAAGACAGGCCAGTAGATTAGCCTCTGGCTAGTCCTTCCCATACGGTGGGCATGGCGCCATTACTATAAAGTTTATTATAATGTGTAAAATGATAGTGTTTTCTATGATTTATTTCAAGGTGTAATTGTAATGACTCTATATAAGTATTAGCTAGATTATTTACGCTTTTGGATGGGACATCTTTATAAATACAGTGATAAAAAAGTAAGAATACGCTTGTGCAGCGATTTTGCGAAGAACGGAGCAAGCAAGCGTATTCTTACTTCTTTTACCAAGTTGTACTAACGAGATGGGGTCCCATCCTAAAAGCGGATGAACAAATGTTAGTTGAGTCCCAATACAATTAGAATAATTGTTTAAAACTAGATATGACTTGATTTTGTATGTTATAATAGGCTTTATAGTAGTATTTGGAGGATATTCAGATGTTATTTACCGTCAATACAGAAGTCTGTACACGATGCGGCCTTTGCGTTGCTGACTGTCCGACCGGATTGCTGGTGATGTCCGATGATGGACCTGTAACTGGCAGGGGAGGTTGTATCTCCTGTGGGCATTGTATTTCCGTGTGCCCAACGCTTGCTCTTGACAGCGATATGACACCGCGTAAGGAGCAAATCGATATTACAAAGGAACCTAAGTTAACGCCTGAGCAAGCTGAGCTATTCATGCGTAGTCGTCGCTCTATTCGTAACTATCAAAAAAGACCAGTCCCTGTAGAGCTCATTCGCAAAGTGCTAAACGTTGCAAGAATGGCGCCAACAGCGACCAACACACAAGGTATTTCGTATATAGTAATCCGAGATAAACAAACGTTGCGCCGTATTGCTGATCTTGTTCTAGAGTGGATGCATCTGGCTGCAAAAACGGTACCGATTATGCGTCTCTATGCTCGTGCTGCTCAAGCAGAGGTAGATAAAGGCAAGGAGTATATCTTGCGCGATGCGCCAGCTCTCGTAGTGGCAATTGGCTCTAAAAAAGATATTCATCGTACCCATGATAGTGGTCACTCTTGCTTGTCTTATGCTGAGTTATATGCGCCGACTTTAGGCCTTGGTACTTGTTGGGCAGGCTTTTTTGAACATGCAGGCGAAGCAGAATATCAACCATTGTTGGAGCTTTTAGGTGTGCCAGAGGATAAAATTATTGCTGGTGCCATCTTGATGGGCTATCCACGCGTTCGTTATCGTAACATCGTGGAACGTCAACCACTGGACGTTGTATTCGATACTGAAGAATAAAATAAAAGCGATACTCTAAATTGATTAGGGTATCGCTTTTTGGCATATAATGAAACTTTTACACATATAAAATGAGACTTTTACCAATAAAAAGACCGGCCTTAGAGGTCGGCCTGTAATTTATTTAGTTCGCAGATGTAATGGTACCTTTGAAAGTATCATTAATGAATTGCTTAATGGCATCGGATTTGTAGATGTCCGCGATTTTTTTGTATGTTTCGTTGTCTTTATCTTGTTCACGAACAGCAAGAATCATAACGGCTAAAGGTTCATCTTTAGGTTCTAAGAAAAAACCTTGTTTTTCTACATTGAGCCCCGCGCTTTGAACGTAGTTCATAGGAATTGCGGCTACTACAACATCGTCTAGGCTACGTGGTAATTGTGCTGCTTCTAACTCTTGAATTTGAAGATTTTTAGGGTTAGATGTAATATCTGCTACAGTTGCTTTAAAGCCTACGCCTTCTTTTAACGTAATGAGGCCTGCTTTAGCTAATAGCGCTAGACCACGGCCGCCATTAGTTGGATCGTTTGGAATGGCAACGATAGCACCTTCTGGAACATCAGCAGCACTGCGTACAGAGTTGCTGTATAAGCCCATTGGCATTAAAATCGTTTTACCAATAGCTACTAATTTGGATCCGTTTTGTTTGTTGAAGTTTTCCATGAATGGTACGTGTTGGTACGCGTTCAATTGAATGTCACCGTCAGCAAGAGCTTTATCTGGTGTTACATAATCGGAGAACTCTACAACTTTAAGTTCGATACCTTGTTTTTTAGCTTCCTTAGCTACTGCTTCTGCTACCTGTGCATGAGGACCAGCAGTGGCACCGATTTTGATTTCTTTTGGCGTTTGACTAGCTTGATTTGTACTATTACCACAACCAGCGATGGCAAATGCAAGCACACCAACGAGGAGTGGAGCAATAAACTTTTTGAATTTCATAATAACATCCCTTTCTACAACATATGTAATATAGATATCCTATCATGAGAATGGGCTTTTGCATATCATAAATACATATCAGTTGGCTATAGATTAAAACTATGAGGCTTAGTGCTTATCTACAAATAATGTTAAGTGGATATTTATAAGTAGGGATGAAGTAGATACCGATAAATACAGATTCTACATATTAAGAACATCGAAGTATGATATAATATATAATAAGTTTTATACAATTAAATTCAATGGAAATAGTAGATATAGCCAATATTTAATACTTGATAGTTAATACGTAATACTTAAAATTTAACACTTAATACTTGATATTTATCATTTATCACTTAGGAGGTTATCATGTTTAACTTTGATTTTTATAATCCTACACATATCGTATTCGGTAAAGATCGTTTAGATGAATTAGACACTTTGGTACCAAAGGATGCAAAGATATTGATTACCTATGGTGGTGGCTCTGCAGTATGCAGTGGTCTTATTGATCGCATTGTGAAGGCGCTTGGCAACCGTAAGGTAGAACAATTCGGCGGTATTGAGCCAAACCCATCTCTTGAAACTTGTGAACGGGCGGTAGCTTTCATTAAAGAACATGGAGTAGATTTCGTTCTCGCTGTAGGCGGTGGTTCCGTTGTGGATGCCACAAAACTCATCGTTATGGGCGCTACCTATGATGGTCCTGTCATTGAAGTTATGAAAGCTGGTGTGCCAGAGGTTCCGGTAAACATGGTACCAAATCCATTACCATTTGGTACAGTTATGACACTTCCTGCGACTGGTTCCGAAATGAACAATGGTGCAGTTATTACTTATGGAGACGGTAAATTCCCTGTATTCAGTAGCTTAGTATTCCCTAAGTTCTCCATGCTTGATCCAACATTGACTTTTACATTGCCTGAAAAACAAGTTAAGAACGGCGTTATTGATACCTTTGTGCATACGACAGAGCAATATTTAACATATCCTGTAGAAGGTCGTATTCAAGATCGTTTCAGCGAAGGTATTTTGAAAACTATGATTGAAATCGGCAAAGAAACGGTAGAAAATCCAGAAAATTACGATATTCGTGCTAACCACGTGTGGGCTTCTACCTTGGCATTAAACGGCTTGATTGGTGCAGGCGTGCCACAAGACTGGGCTACACATCTTATCGGACATGAATTGACCGCTGCGTACCATCTTGATCACGGTATAACATTAGCCATCGTATTGCCTGCATTATTGGAAGTGAAAAAAGCAGATAAACTCGAAAAATTGGCACAATATGCGACACGCGTATGGCATATCACAGAACGTACAACAGAAGAAAAAGCAGATAAGGCTATCG
>CAMUQE010000136.1 GCA_947096075.1 Veillonella parvula
TAACCATGGAAAAAATTCAGGTTTCATTTAACCACCCTATATATATCTAAAAAATTCTTCAATACTCGTCCAGTAAGCCCCCATATGGTGTATTGTTTATAGGGATAGAAATAGACGGAATAGTTTTGTCTAATTTTCCAGTCGATATTATATCCTTCTAATAGATGAAATGGAAAATCTTTTAACGGCTTAGTTCCAATGTCTAGGTGACCTACGGTCGGTTCCATATCTAATAGATATTGTAAGGGAACTGTAAATACCTCACCTACTTCATCAGAATTTGGTTTTAAATCACTTGTATGTAGGCGCACGACGACCGCATATAGTTTTACACCAATAGCAGATACTAAACAGTCTAAATTTCCTAGCAGTTCAATTTGATCTAAGTCTATACCAAGTTCCTCAGAGCATTCACGCATGGCTGCATGAGCACCACTTTTATCATTAGGTTCACAGTGCCCACCAGGGAAACTGATTTCACCGGGTTGACGTCGCAATGTATTACTACGCACGGTAAACACCACATGATCTTCTCCATCGATTTCTAATAGAGGCACGGCTACTGCAGCTGTAATAACATCAATATCTGTAAGAACAGAATGTTCTCGTTGTGATAAAAGGTTACTTAATTTCTTGTCCATAAATGGTCCTCACACAAGTTATAATCTATTTTATACAATATTTGTAAAAATCTTTTATGTATCAAATTTGTATTTTATTTTTATATTTATATTGTCTTTGTATATTCATTATACATTAACTTGTAAGTCAATTTCTTGCTTCACAAACAACAGGTTCAGTAGATAAATAATCTTATAAACAAAATAGACAGAAAAAACTGTGATGAGAAATCTAAACCTCATCACAGTTTTTTATTAGTTAAATTTAATTTTTACAAATTTACGTTTCCCAACTTGAACGATCATGCCATCTTCTAGCTTAAGGTTTTCTTCCGTGTATTTTTCACCGTTTACTTTGAAAGCACCTGCTTTAATGGATCGACGTGCTTCACCATTGGACGCGGTTAAACCAGCATCTGTGCAGAATTGTGGTACAAAGATTGGTTCTGTTGGTGCATCCATAGCGTACTCAGGAATATCTGTAGGCATGGCGCGTTGTTGGAACACCCGTTTAAATTCTTCTTCCGCTTCGAGAGCAGCTTCTTCACCATGGTACAAGCGAACAATGGTACGAGCCAATTGCATTTTAGCATCACGTGGATGTAACTCTCCGGATTCTAGACGTTTTGCCATGTCCTCTTGCTCTTCGATAGACATATCTGTAACGAGCATGAAATAACGCATCATCAATTCATCAGGAATGGACATCGCTTTACCATACATTTCTTTAGGTTCTTCATCAATACCGATATAATTGCCCAAAGATTTACTCATTTTTTGAATGCCGTCAAGTCCTTCAAGCAATGGCATTGTAATAACAACTTGTGGCTCTTGACCTTCTAACTCTTGTAAATGACGCCCCATCAACAGGTTGAAAGTTTGGTCTGTGCCACCAAATTCAACGTCTGCATGTAATGCAACAGAATCGTGACCTTGCATCAATGGGTACATAAACTCATGCACGCCAATAGGACGACCTTCTTTAAAGCGTTTGCTGAAATCATCGCGTTCCATCATACGGGCAACTGTATAGGAGCTAGCCAAACGAAGTACGTCAGCAAAGTTCATAGATTCTAACCATTCGCTATTGTCACGAACGATTGTTTTTTCTGGGTCTAATACCTTGAAGATTTGTGTTTTATAAGTTTCAGCATTTTTCAATACTTCTTCTTTTGTTAATGGTGGGCGAGTAACACTTTTACCAGTAGGATCACCAATACGAGCAGTAAAGCCACCGATGACGATCACTACTTGATGACCAAATTCTTGGAATAAACGCAGCTTGCGAAGAGGAACAGTATGTCCCAAATGAATATCTGGAGCCGTTGGATCCAAACCTAGTTTTACAACTAGTGGTTTATTTTCCTTAATGGATTTCTCTATTTTTTTTACAAGATCTTGTTCGTTAATTAAATCCGCTACACCATGTTTAATTTGGCGCACTTGTTCTTGAGCACTAATCATGATAATCCTCCTAGAAATACTATTGTTTAAGTATACCATTATCTAAAAACTTTCACAATTATATATAGTATTGGATTTAAACCATTTATGATATAATATTTATAACTGCGTAATAGAATTTACGTTATATTTACTAAAAGAAAAAAGAGGTGACTCTATGAGTAGTAACTCAAATACGAGAGCCAACCGCCGCTCAAATGGCAATGGTTCTACACCGAAGAAAACAAATCCTAAGCGTCTATTTTGGATTTGTACACTTCTCTTTATACTCATCGTAGCCGGTGGTGGCTGTGGTTTCATAAGTGCCACATTATCAAATCTACCGGATGTATCCAATGTACGCCCTTCTGCATCGTCTCAGATTTATGACGTGCATGGCAATCTCATTACTACGGTTCACTCCACAGAAAATAGATTACCAGTACCTCTAAAGGATGTACCAAAAGATTTACAGAATGCCTTTGTAGCTACAGAAGATTCTCGGTTCTATACGCATCATGGTATTGACCCAATTGGTATTTTACGTGCCGTATGGGTAAACATTGTACATAGCGGCGTATCTGAAGGTGGTTCCACGATTACTCAACAGTTAGCTCGTAATGCATTCTTATCTCAAGATAGAACATTAAAACGTAAAATTTCCGAAGCTTTATTAGCCCTTAAAATTGAACAACATTACACCAAGGATGAAATCCTTGAAATGTATATGAACCAAATCTACTTTGGTCAAGGTGCATACGGTGTACAATCTGCAGCTCATGTATACTTTGGTAAGGATGCTAGCCAATTAACGCTAGCTCAAGCAGCACTCATTGCAGGCTTACCACAAAGTCCTAACTACTACTCTCCATTCAATGATTTGGAAGCTAGTAAAAAACGTCAAGCCGTTGTATTAGGCCAAATGGTTAAATACGGATACATTACACAAGAGCAAGCTGATGAAGCGCGTCAAGCAGATTTAGGCTTAGTGGCAAAACAAGAACAAACGCATGAAAAATCTAATGCGTCTTACTTCATTAACTATGTTATTGCACAAGTTTCTGAAAAATATGGTGACGATGCAATCTATAAAGATGGTTTAAAAATTTATACTACTCTCGATATGGATGCACAAAATGCAGCTGTAGCAGCAATGCAAAACTTGCCTAACTACTACACAGATAGCAATGGTTTACATCAACCACAAGGTGCTATCGTAGCTATGAACCCTCATAATGGTTACATTATGGCTATGGTTGGTGGCCGTGGTGATGATGCATTTAACCGTGCTACACAAGCAGAACGTCAACCAGGTTCCGCTATGAAACCATTTGTATATTTGGCAGCTATTCAATCTGGTAAAACTCCTGGTTCTATCGTAGATGATAGCCCTGTTACATTTGGTAACTGGAGCCCTAAAAACTATGAAAATGACTTCGTAGGTAGCATTACATACCGCTATGCATTACAACATTCTCGTAACGTAGCTGCCGTAAAAATTGCTGATGAAGTAGGCATGTCTAAGATTATTAAACTTGCTAAAGAAATGGGTATCTCTACTCTAACTGATCAAGATAATAACTTGTCTACTGCACTTGGTGGTTTAACTCATGGTGTAACACCTCTTGAAATGGTTCAAGCTTATGGTGTACTCGCTAATGGTGGTATCAAAGTTCAACCTACGGCAATCGTTAAAATTGTAGACCGCAATGGTCAAGTTGTGGAAGAAAACTCCATCCAAGAAAAACGTGTTGTAGATGAAAAAGATGCAGCTATCATTACAAATATGCTAGAATCCGTTATAAATGGCGGTACTGGTGGTAATGCCGCAATCGGTCGTCCTGCAGCAGGCAAAACTGGTACAACAGATGATTCCAAGGATGCTTGGTTCGTTGGTTACACGCCTGATTTAGTAGCTGCCGTTTGGATTGGTGATGACTATGGCTCGGAAACATTACGAGGCATGACCGGTGGTGACACACCTGCTATTATGTGGGGCCAATTCATGGCAAATGCGCTTGCCAATACCCCTGCTTCTGACTTCTCCGTTCCTGCTAGCGCTCAATCAGCTGTTTCTGAAGGTTATTATAATCCTGTAAAAGCACAGCCTAAAAAAGAAGCTGCTAAGGACGAAAAAGCAGACAAAAAAGACGATAAAGACAAATCGAAAGATGAAGCTGTAAAAGATGACAGTGGCTCAAAAGATGATGCAACTGAACAGAAATCTAATTCATCCAAAAGTAAAAAGTCTAGTAAAAAAGATCGTTAATCTCATACGCTAAAGGAGCGGAAAATG
>CAMUQE010000137.1 GCA_947096075.1 Veillonella parvula
AGCCTTTATGCAGAAAATAAAAGAATTATATACTTAATGTATATAATTGGTGATAATTTTTTAAAGTAATCTATATATTTTGATAGTATATGTATTACTTATTTTATGGATACAAAAATGTATCAAAAAAGTGAGTCCTCTATTGATTGAGCTGTATCCAAAAATATGTCCAATTTTTGGGGTACAGTTCATAGGAAGAGAACTCACTTCTTTAGCTTTTGTCTATATATAGTTTGAACTTTATTTTTCTTCTTCTTGTTCTACAATAGGTTCTTCATAGGTTACAAGAATTTTATCAATACGAGTATGATCCATATCGATGACTTCAAAGGTATAGCCATCCCATTTTGCCTTGTCCAATTCTTTTGGAATGCGACCGAAGAGGACGTTTAAGAGACCGCCCATAGTTTTGTACAAATCGTCTTCTTCACCTGGTAATTCTTGATCGATGTGAAAGAATTCTTTAAATTCATCTACGTTGAGAAGGCCATCTACGAGCCATGCACCATCACGTTCGATGATTTTATTTTCTTCTTCCTTGATTTCTTCCTCACCGGAAGGCATAAGGCCTACAATTTCCTCCATGATATCATGCAAGGTGACAAGGCCTGTAAAACCACCATATTCGTCGAGTATAATTGCTTCATGAACGCCTTCTGTACGTAGAACGTTCAATAATTTCATGAGTGAAATGGATTCAGGAACGAGAACAGGTTCTTTCAAACAAGCTTTGATGATATCGTGAATAGAACTTTCACTAGGACGTTGCATAATTTGGACTAATACGTCGGATACGGTAACGAGACCCTTTAATTCATCCAAGGAATCGGTACCTACAGGAATGCGGTAATGGTTGGCATTCTTGAGAACCTCCATGATTTCGTCTTCCATACTGTTAAGATCAATCCATTTGAGCTGTGTACGAGGCGTCATTATATCACCTGCGTTCATATCTGCAAGATGGAAGATATTTTCTACGAGGATAGGTTCTTCCTCTTCGTAAGCACCCATGGCAACGCCTTCGGTAAGCATTTTATTAATTTCAGATTCTGTAACAGGGGCTTCTTCTTTTACAGTAACGCCTAATATTTTTAAGAGGAATTCTGTGGAAATGCCGAGGAAGCTAACGATTGGTTTTAATGCTACAGAGAGCCAATAAATCGGTTTTGCTACCACCACAGCGATGCCCTCAGGGCTATTTAAGGCCAATCGTTTTGGCACGAGCTCCCCTATAACGAGGGATAAATAAGTGATGATCGCAACGATGAGGAAGGAGCTCACTGAGGCTGCGTACGGTTCAATGCTTGGAATATTAGCAGTTAATATTTCTTCTAAAGGACCAGAAAAGGTGGCACCAGAATATAAACCAGTTAAAATACCAACGAGGGTAATGCCAATTTGAATCGTGGAGAACATATCATTTGGGTTCTCTGCCAGTTCAAAGGCCTTTTTCGCGCGTTCATTACCTGCTTCAGCCAACTCTTCAAGTTTACGTTTTTTCGCATTCACGATGGCTAACTCCGTCATAGAGAATAAACCATTCGCGATGATTAATACGATAATAATTATAAAATCTAAGGTCAGATCACTGTCCATGTAAGTAAATACTCCTTTTTAATGAGATACAATTCTGCAGATGAGAATAATAGAAATATTATTCTTAGTATACCATATTGGCATGAATAAGTGTTTCTATCACAGAAAAAGGAGGGTTGCCGCCCTCCTTTTTCCTTTTGCATGTATTAAATGCTACAAAAATATTTATTTTCTTTGTAATCTATCATGCTGCATGATTGATTTTAATTTGTAAATAGTACCCTAACAAGGGTATAGTATGTGTATAGAAATTAAGATTAGTATTAATTATTAGGTCATATAATTTGGGCTTCATGATAGGATTACATAGATGGCAACAGAGCAAGAATGGGAAAATTTACTACAAATAAAGACTGCAGGCCGCGATGATAGTCGGTCTGATACGGAGCATCATCCGTACGAGCCAACGGATTATTGCGTCTTGGAACGTTTGGCGAATAGTGGTTATATTCGCAAGAAACATACCCTCATCGACTATGGTAGTGGCAAGGGCCGTGTTAGCATTTTTATGGCCTACCAAACGAGCTGTCATTCCATCGGCATCGAATACGATGAACGATTATACGAAAAGGCTCTTATTAATGGTGAAAGTCCAGCAGCGCGCCATCGCGTGTCTTTTGTCCTCGGTGATGCGGCTCTATACGAGTTACCGGATCAGGCGGATCGATGCTTTTTCTTTAATCCATTTGCGCTCCATACGATTAAGCGCGTGCTAGGGAATATTTTTGATTCCTTGTACCATCATCCCCGTGAGGTTAAGTTATTTTTCTATTACGTTAACGACGAGGTGGAAAACTTCTTAAATAACCATGTGCGCTTGGAACAAGAGGAACTTATTGATTGTAATGATCTCTTTGAAGCAAGCGATGCAAAGGAACGAATTCTCGTCTATTCCGTCAACTTGTTTTAATGTAACAGTTAAAAAATCGATGGATGCAATAAATATTAGATTGATGCAATGAATATTAGACTGATGTAATAAATAATTATAAGATTGATGTAACAAATAAATATAAGACTTTAATATAGTAAGTTTATATATGAATATGATGTATATAAATTTGATTAAATAACTTCGGTTTGAATAGTGCTTTAGTAGTATGAAATGCATACTATTTGGAACGTATTCAAATTGAGGTTTTATTCTATTTTTAAGGAACTTTTACACATATTATTAAGGAAAAAGCAGATAAATTCTGCTATAATAATATATTAGAGATTATAAAATCAATTCATTTTTATGGTTCTATACATTGATTCGTATACGCTAATGTAGCGGATAGGACTGAGTGTATTGAATACAGGAGGTGCATATGGAACTCATCGATACAATGTTGATTGAACGCATTCGTAAAGCTTTAATTAAACGATATGACCGAGATCAACAGATTCAACAAATGATTGAAGAAATTGGTGCAGAGGAAGGCCTTAATGAGTCCGAATTGGCTATCGTTTACCAAGCTTATTTAGAAGTAAAGGAACGGGTGTATTATACATCTTCTCTCGTTGATTTGTGGAATCAAATTGAAGATGTTCAAAAACGTATGGCCTTATTGCATTCTTACGAATCTTTAGAAGAAGATTTATTTGGCGATGTGTTAGGTGACGATAAGGAAGATATTGTCATTTCTAATACATCTGGAGTTGGCAAGGGTGTTAGTCACAGTGATGATGCATATGCTATGGAACAGATACAATTATCTGACGTTCCTGTGCATCATGATTCTACGGTGGGTATGAATCATATTAAATTGAATGAATTAAAATCTATAGGTGGTCTCTTTACTGGTTTTGGTGAAAGCTCCGGTAAGGAAATGGCAGATTTTGAAGATACTGCGATTGAGCACCTTGATGTAAAACCATTAGAAGGCGTTGAAAGCTTAGCAATTCATCATTTAGATGAAAATGATGAGTTAAATGTAG
Organism: Veillonella parvula; assembly: GCA_947096075.1. Classification (GTDB taxonomy): domain Bacteria; phylum Bacillota; class Negativicutes; order Veillonellales; family Veillonellaceae; genus Veillonella; species Veillonella parvula_C. The sequence goes on from CAMUQE010000137.1 coordinate 3,520, forward strand.
ATAGTCTTGATGAATTTTCGAAAGATAAGAAATCAGAGGAAGCTAAAGTGGATGATGAGGATATGTCGTCTATCGATCCATACACGGCGGTGAATGCTTTGTTATTTGGTAAAGCCGGTTTAGAATCTGATAAAACAAATAAGAAGATGGAAAAGCTTCTTAAAAAACAATTAAAACGCGTTGATGATGAATGGGCGCGTATCAACGGCTCTGAGGACAAGAAATCTAAGGACGATAAAAAATTCAAAGAGGACAAGAAATCCAAAGAGGATAAAAAATCTAAAGAAGACAAAAAGTCCAAGGAAGAGAAGAAATTTAAGAAAGATAAGAAAGATAAAAAACACAAGAAGCATAAAGAAGATAAGCTTTATAAAGCCGAAGAAAAGGTAAAGAAAAAGAAAGATAAGGCTGAAAAGAAGCTTAAAGTATTAAATGATAAGTTAAAAACAGTCTTCTTAGCGGATACTTTCAAGAAAAAAGACAAGAAAAAGGATAAAAAATACAAAAAAGATGAATCCGCAAAAAAGCAGGAACGATAGTTTCCGTATGGAATACTAAGGCCTCTGAAAAGATGGCCAAGGAGAGTGCTAGTGCAAAGAAATCAGCAGGTGCTGAGACTATCGACCGTGGATGCGGTAAATGCAAACGATGTAAAGGGCCTAAATGTAAGAAATATCCAAGTTAATTGATAGTTATGTAATTACTAGAATATTACGTAACATATTACGTAGAATATGTGTACCATATATATGTAGTTTATGATATTTTATTAATCATTTAGGCAGTATAGTTATGTAGTTTTGTTACGAATGTAACAATATAGTTATTTTTCTA
>CAMUQE010000138.1 GCA_947096075.1 Veillonella parvula
TCACAGATATAAGTCGAATACATATAGTATGATTATGTATATATGTAATTTATGTTATTACTTTTTCACATTTATATGTATAATCATAAAATTATCATATTATTACTGGTTTAATGTTGTTGGGAGTGTTGAAACGAAAAAATATAAGATTTTTATACGTTATATATTCTATAGTATTTTTCGACCATTCATGATACCATAAATATGAATTTATTTTTATTTTAAAGGAGTGATTTTATGCCACTGATTGACTTATCTTTAGTCAACAATGTCTGGACCTTAAAACTGTCCATGATTCAAACTGTAGGTCTCGCTGTAATTACCTTGTTTATAGGTACTTGGATTAATAAACATTCCAAGTTTTTACAACGCATGTGTATGCCTGCACCGGCTGTAGGGGCCTTACCTTTTGCATTTTTAACTGCTATTCTGTCTTATTATAAGATTTTGAACATTACCTTTGAAGGATCCTTACAAACATTTTTAATGCTTGCCTTCTTTACCACTATCGGTTTGATGGCATCCTTAAAAGTCCTCAAAAAGGGCGGTATTTTTATTATTTTCTTCTTCCTTGCTTGTGCGGTGTGGATTGTAGTACAAAACACTGCGGGTATCATGATTGCCAAAGCATTGGGAATTGAACCAATTATCGGCATCATGGCTGGCTCTGTTTCTATGATTGGCGGCCTTGGTACAGCTGGCGCCTTCGGACCATATTATGAAGAGTTACTTGGTATCCCTGGCACAGCATCTGCTGCAGTTGCTGCTGCAACCTTTGGTATGGTAGCAGGTACAATCCTTGGTGCTCCAGTAGGTGAACGCATTATCAAAATGCACAAAGTAAAAACACCTTATGAAAATCCTGAGTTAATGGAGGATAGCGGCATCGACATGATTGAAGATCGCGTTGAAAGCGGTGGCAAACAATTTAACTCTCAAGATTTATTAACGATCTGTATGTGGATTGGCCTTGCATTAGGTATTGGTACAATTGTAAGTGCTGGTTTATCCATTCTTACTCCACTACCTGCATACATTGGTGCGATGATTTGTGCTGCAGTAATTCGTAACTTTGGTGACTTCACTAAATCTTATAAAATCAATGATGCTGCCCTCGATGCTGTATCCAATGTAGCATTATCCTTATTTGTAACAATGGCTATTAACAGCTTGAAACTAGTACAATTAATCGATCTTGCGTTACCACTCATTACAATCTTAGTTGTACAAATGGCACTTATTTGTGTATTTGCTTATCTCATCTACTTTATCTTTGGTCGCAACTACGATGCAGTTATGCTTGGTGCTGGTGCTATCGGCTTCGGTTTAGGTGCAACACCAAATGCATTGGTTAACATGTTATCCTTAGCAAGTAAACATGGTCCATCCCCTCGTGCATGGCTCGTAGTTTCCTTGGTAGGTGCATTCTTAATCGACTTTGCAAATGCCTTCCTTATTACGACAATGGCAGGTATTCTATACTAAAAAAGAGTCCTTCGGGACTCTTTTTAATGTCAAAAATGGTGATAGTAAACCTTTAGGTTTTACTATCACCGTTTTTTATTTGTCTGATTCAATTATGTTAATCCGATTCAATGCCATTGATTGTATTTAAATAGTTCACCCTTTACTAAATAATTAGTACTTACTATCCATAAGGCTACTTATATAGCACCAAATATCGTCTACCGCACTAAATAAGCACTACCATTTATTATACTTGGATATCCGCCCATGCATTAGCCACATCAGCAAATTCTTGAAGGCTAAAGGTTTCCCCTCTTCGTTGGCCATCAATATCTGCTTTTACCAAGATGTCATCGATTTGTTCTTTTGAAAGTCCTGTGGTACGCATCGTATTGGCAAATGTTTTGCGACGTTGTGCAAAACCAGCTTTTACCACACGGAAAAATAATTTTTCATCTCTTACCCCTACAGGTGGTTTATCGCGCAATACGCAACGAATAACAGAACTAGTTACTGCTGGGGCTGGTAAAAAGGATTTAGGTGGTACATCAAGAATAATATCTGGTTCCGTATAATACTGAACAGCAACAGATAATGCACCATAGTCCTTTGTGCCCGGCTTTGCTACCATGCGTAAAGCTACCTCTTTTTGCACCATCACAACGAGACGTTCAATAGGTAATTTACTTTCCAACAAAGACATAATAATAGGTGTTGTGATATAGTATGGCAAATTGGCAACCACTTTAAAAGGTTTGTGATTCATAATCGTTGGCACATCAAGCTTTAACACATCGCCATGAATGATACGTACATTGTCATAAGATGCCAATGTCGTATCTAGCACCTCTAATAAGCGACGATCTAGCTCGATAGCCGTTACATCTGCCCCACTTTGAGCTAAACCTTGTGTCAACGTACCAATACCAGGACCGACCTCTAGGACAGGTTCCCCTACGGTTAATTCCGCAGCATGTACAATTTCATCAACTATGCCTCGCTTAATAAGAAAATTTTGCCCTAGCTTTTTGCTCATTTTAATATCAAAGCGCTTACATATATAATGCACAACCTCTGGGCTTGCAATTACTGATTCTAACATCTTAACTCCTATTTTAACAATTTACTGCCTCTTCATAAGCATCTCGAGTTATACCATAATGATTTAAACGGTACAAAAATTGTTTACCATTACCGTATCCAATACCTAATTTAGCACCAATAACTGCTCGACGAGCCGCACTATCAGGCATACCAGACAGTCCGTGACGCACTAAGTCCACCATAGTAAATTCGTTGGATGATTCTAAAGACTCTACGTGTAATGTAGATAAAGCCTTTCTGATTGACTCAGGAGAGGCTTGTTCTATGCCAATATCATCATTTGCAAACGCTTCGTCGCGAGGCACAAAAGCATGTTGTGCATTAGGGAATTTCTTCGTTAAGATACGTCGAATTCGTTCCCCTGCCGTATCAGGATCCGTTAATATGATAATGCCACGCTTTTCATAGGCAACGCGAATCATATCGATAACACCTTTTCGAAGAGTGAAACCTTCTGTAGCAATACAATCAGCCTCTACAGCTTGAGCGATACGCTGAATATCAGATTTTCCTTCTACAACAATGACTTGTTTTAGCATAAATCCCCCTTTTATTCTATTAGTACATTGTAACATATATATAACATTGCTTAAATACTTATAATCGAGTAGTATTAATAGTGTAATATATAAAAGGAGGCCAATTATGACCTTACAACAATTAAAGTATGTAACAACAATTGCCAATATAGGCAGCATTAGCGAAGCTGCCAAGAGATTATTTGTGTCTCAACCAAGCCTTACCAAAGCTATTAAAGAACTAGAGAAAGAAATGGGCATCACCATTTTCGATCGCACCAATAAAGGAATTACCGTATCCAAAGAAGGGGAACGCTTTCTCGGCTATGCGCGCCAAGTGCTAGAGCAAGCAGCTCTTTTAGAGGAGCAATATAAAAGCCAAAGCGGTGGTAAAAAACAATTTTCCGTGTCTACTCAACACTATTCCTTTGCAGTCAATGCCTTTGTAGAGCTTTTAAAAGGTGCAGGCATCGACCAATACGATGTATCCTTACGAGAAACACAAACCTATGAAATCATCGATGACGTAGCTCATATGAAGAGTGAAATTGGTTTGCTATATTATAATGATTTCAACCGTCCTGTATTGGAAAAACTTATTCATACTAATGAATTAACCTTTACAGAATTATTTACGGCCCATCCTCATATCTTTATTGGTAAAACACATCCATTAGCCCATAAAGAGGTAGTCTCTATGGACGAATTAGAGGAATATCCATATATCTCCTTTGAGCAAGGGGATCATAACTCATTTTATTTCTCAGAAGAAATCTTTAGCACTGTAGTACGACCAAAACATATTCGTGTTCGCGATAGAGCCTCTTTATTTAGTCTATTACTCGGCCTTAATGGATACACTGTATCTAGTGGTGTAATCGATAAAGAGGTAAATGGTGAAAACATCATTTCAGTACCACTGGCAGAAGAAGGTTTAATGCACATCGGCTACATTACCAATAATAAAATGCAACGCAGCCGTTTGGGGCAAGAATATATTCATGCCCTTGAACAATATGTTAGCAACTACGGTAGACATATTAAATTGCCGGAAAACAAAAAATAATTACATATCATATTATTTATGAGTCTATACAACACTATTGTTCAATTTAGTTCATTCAAATAATATATTAAGAAAGCACTCTCTTTTTAGAGAGTGCTTTTCTATAGGTATAACTTAT
>CAMUQE010000139.1 GCA_947096075.1 Veillonella parvula
GCACTAATAGCAATATGAAGATCGCCGAGTTCAAGGGATGACGGCACAGTAAAGCTACACGCGCTCGGATCATCACTGCGGTTGGTCCACACGCGATGTTTTTTTCCTAGCTCATACAAGGTAGCATTTAGTTCATGATTATCTGTGCAGATAAACAGCAAACTACTCGAAATAATATGCTCTTCGTCGTCCATTGTGAAAGCTCGATTACACCAAGTGATACGATTTTCTTTTGCCCATTGGCCAATCCGATCCGTTACAGCAGGAGCGATAACTATAATTTGGCAAACCTCCTCAATAAAAAGCTGCATCCGTCGTTCCGCTACTTCTCCGCCGCCTACGAATAGGATTATATCTTCAGTTGTAGGTTGAAATGTTATGGATACCATGGCTGTCCTACTATATACAAAAAAATCGGCTTGATGGTCAAGCCGATTTTCAACTGCCTACATAAATCGTTTCAGGTATACGCCGATACGCCCTTTACGAGAGGTACCTGTAATAGCTTCTACCTTCATTCGGCCACGACCACGCATGGAAATGACATCCCCTTCTTTAACCTCTTGGGATGCCCCCTTAGCTGGTTGCCAGTTTACTTGTAATAAGCCCGCATTGATAGCACTCACCAATTTAGTGCGAGATACACTAAATCCAGAGCTTGCTACCGCATCTAAACGCAAGGAAGCGACTGTAGTGCGGACTTCTTTAATTTTTTCTTCTTTTGGTGCAATATCTGATAACTCAATAGCCTCTACAGATACAGAAACCATAGCAATTTTCGTAAAGTTTTGAATTACGAAATCAGCCACGCTTTCATCCACCATAATCTGAGCGCCCCCTTGCTGGACGATAACGTCCCCAAATTTGGAGCGATCAATACCAAGGCCCATCAAGGAGCCTAGCACATCGCGGTGAGTGAGCAATCGGAACCGAGGGTCCCAATTCACCTTAAGAGCGCGAATACCCATATCCACAGTACCGTTAAAATCGCTGTCTACAAAAGCGATACGAATACGTTCCGCCCCTTCATAGCCACCGTCAGTTTTAACTGTTAACTGTGGGTAATTAGCCTTGATAGCATCTGCAATAACAAGGCCTGCAGGACTCGTAAAATCCGCCACACGGTATGGGCGACCTTTTACGACCTGCTCAGCCAAATCTAGCATGCGACGAGCTTCCTCGCCACTGCCACTGGCCTCGAAATATCGTATTAATTTACTAGTATCTGCCAAAATTATTTCCCCAACTCATTCGACCGAGCAAGACATGCTACTACGCCATCTTGGAGAGAACTGCGAAGTCCACCTTTTTCCATGGCACCAATACCCGCAATGGTGGTGCCACCAGGGCTTGTCACTTGATCTCGTAGTACCGCTGGATGATTGCCACTTTCAAGAGCCATCTTACCTGCACCGTACATCGTTTGAGCCGCTGCCTTTATAGCCAACTGACGTGGCAAACCAATGCGAACGCCCGCATCAGCCAATGCATCAAGGATGACAAACATATAGCCAGGGCCCGCACCAGATAGTGCGCCTAAGCGATCTAAATCGGCTTCGCTCACCACTGCTACCTCGCCTACAGCCTCAAATAAGGCTTGTACAGCACGACCTAAGTCAGTATTCACATCATCCCCGGCAAGTGCCGTCATGCCCGCACCGATAGAAGCCGGTGTATTTGGCATAGCTCTAAACCAGTTAGCTTGTGGAATCGCCGCATCAAGAGTATCTAATGTGACGCCTGCGGCAACGGAAATCATAACAGTCCCATAAGGTACTTCTTTTAAAGTCTCTAACACAGATGGTAACACTTGTGGTTTTACGGCCAATAGAATGGTATTGTACTCGTTTACATTAGGCAATGTAGTAAAACCTACTACACCAAGCTCCTCAGTGAGAGCCTTACATTGTTCTTCGCGACGCACTAGAATGTGTGTATCACAGGCTTTCAACACACCATGCTGTAATGCACCGCGCAATAGAGCGCCCCCCATTGAGCCAACGCCTATACATAGGGTTTTACCTAACATAGTTATCACCACCATTTATAGAGAGATTATTTGTTTTCCCAAGAATATTCGTTTTGCTCAGTTGTGTTGCTTTCATTATCATTATAATCAATGGAAATATTTACAGGTACACACATGAAAATGTCTTTACCTACTTTTTCCAATTTGCCATCCAATGCATAGGTCGCACCAGATACGAAATCTACAATACGAGCTGCTTCATGAGGGTCTGTATTTTCAAAATTAATCAATACAGGACGCATGTCGCGCAATTGATGTGTAATATTTTCAGAGTCTTCAAATACTTTTGGTTCAATTACAACTACTTTCATAGCTGTTGGACGTTGTGTCATCGTAGATTGGCCTCCTACCTTGCGTGGATGAAATTCAGATGCACCGGACACGGGAGCCGCTGTTGCTACTGGGGTAGGTTCAGCTTCGTATTCCTCTTCATCTTCGTATTCGTAATCATCATATTCATAGTCATCATCAGTTCTGCCTAAGAATAAGTTTTTTGCTTTGTCTAAATAATCTCCCAATGCCATTTGGATTTCCTCCTAATACAATTAACGCTTCCGATTATCAGGTAACCCGAACCTTAATAATATACACGTTCCCCAAAAATTGCTGTGCCTACACGAACGATGTTAGCCCCTTCTTCCAAAGCGACCTCAAAGTCATGAGTCATCCCCATAGATAAATATTGAATCTGCCCTTCTTCAAAGTAGCGTTTCATATCCTCAAACAAGGCATTCGCTACGCGAAAGATTGGACGAGCTTCCTGTGTATCATCGAAAAATGGCGCCATACACATCAAGCCCCTTACGCGTACATGAGGCAATGTTTTTGCATAATCTCGTATTTCTGGAAACTCTTCGACGGTCATTCCCGTTTTAGAGGCTTCGCGGGCCACATTGACTTGCAGTAATACATCTTGTATTTTATCGTGCTTTGCAGCAACCTTTTCGATTTCATCTAATAATTTACGGCTATCCACAGAATGAATTAAATCAAACATAGGAACCGCTTGGCGCACCTTATTGACCTGTAAATGACCAATCAAATGCCATGTTAATTGTGGCCCCTTATAGGTTAGCTGTTTTTCTTTGGCCTCTTGTACTCGATTTTCCCCTACATGAGTGACACCGAGCCGTGCGACCTCTTCCACAGCCGACACAGGGTGGTTCTTTGTAACCGCCACTAATAATGCTGTATCTACGCGACCAACACGCGCCATAGCATCGGCCATGCGCTGCTGTATAGCGTGTAGGGATTCTTCAATCACGTGAATGCCCCCTTCAATCTATATATCATAATCATCAAATATATTTGTATAGACTATTCTATTATATAGTATTTAGGGTCAAATGTACATGATTTAAGGCTTATCCCTTCCACAAATTCAAGCATGTATATATATAAAATATCATACTTTATTATGATTCCTGTGAAAGTCGAATTTTATCGGTCTTGTAACATCGCAAATAAGGCCATGCGACCTGTTAGGCCTGCCTCTCGACGATAGGAATAACAGTCTACTTCACTTACACTATCGGTACCACCAATTGTGATATTCTCAGGAGGAACTCCATTTACAACGAGATCCTCACCAATAAAATTCCATAAATTGATATAAGCCTTATCTAATTTATCACCAGAATAATTGACAACATCAGATGCATCTCGGTCTGTCATATCTCTCCAGGCTAATTCAAAGCGTTTACCTAGTTCTACATCTACTTCAAAGGACTCTGGTCCAATACTAGGCCCAAGATATATATAGCAATCTTTGAACTCGGTCCCATAAGCCTCTTTCATGGCCTCAATAGTAAGTACTGGTAAGCGGCCAATGGCACCACGCCAACCTGAATGTGCCGTTGCAATCGCATGATGTTTGGCATCGTAAATGCCTACGCCAACGCAATCTGCAGTGAACAGAAATAATGGCACATGAGGTAGATTTGTAAATACCGCATCACAATCATCGATAGCCGTATCTTCTCCAAAAGCACCGGCCCCAATAAGGTCTTCTGTGATTTCTACAGCCTTTAAACCATGGACTTGATTGCCACAAGAAATACGGTTTGGTTCAACACCTAAATATTTCGCAATAATAGCTCGATTTTCTCGTACACTCTGAGCTTCATCGCCTACATGAAAAGCTAGATTTAATGATTCATAAGGGGCTTTAGATACGCCACCATGACGATA
>CAMUQE010000140.1 GCA_947096075.1 Veillonella parvula
GTTCACGAACTTCCATTTCTACCAATTCGATCAATTCTTCATCGTCAACCATGTCGGCTTTGTTCAAGAATACTACGATTGCAGGAACACCAACTTGGCGAGCCAACAAGATATGTTCACGAGTTTGAGGCATAGGGCCGTCAGCTGCGGAACATACCAAGATAGCGCCGTCCATTTGAGCTGCACCAGTAATCATGTTTTTTACATAGTCAGCATGGCCTGGGCAGTCAACGTGTGCATAGTGACGATTAGCAGTTTCATACTCAACGTGTGCAGTGTTGATTGTGATACCACGTTCACGTTCTTCTGGAGCTTTATCGATCATGCTGTAATCTTGGAAGTCAGCTTGACCTTTTTCAGCCAATACTTTAGTGATTGCAGCAGTCAAAGTAGTTTTACCATGGTCAACGTGACCGATTGTACCGATGTTAACATGCGGTTTCGTACGTTCAAATTTTTCTTTAGCCATTTTAAATTATCCTCCGAGGAAAATAGTAATTCTATTAATCTAATCTGAGATTAACCGTTTTTCTTTGCTTGAATTTCTTCAGCAATTTTCTTAGGAACTTCTTCGTAATGATCGAATGTCATGGAGTAGTTACCGCGACCTTGAGTTTTGGAACGAAGGTCTGTTGCGTAACCGAACATTTCACTCAATGGAACATATGCTTTGATATGTTGGTTGCCATTACGAGCTTCCATGCCGTCCATGCGACCACGACGGGAGTTCAAGTCACCGATAACGTCGCCCATATATTCTTCAGGAACGTCTACTTCTACGGACATATATGGTTCAAGCAATGCAGGGTCTGCTTTGCGAGCACCTTCTTTAAAGCCCATGGAACCAGCGATTTTGAAGGCCATTTCGTTGGAGTCAACGTCATGGTAGGAGCCGTCAAATACGATAACTTTAACATCAACCATTGGATAACCAGCGATAACACCGGATTCCATAGCTTCTTTAACACCGTTTTCAACAGGGCCGATGTATTCGCGAGGAATCGCACCACCTACGACCTTGTTTTCAAATTCGAAGCCAGCACCTGGTTCTTGTGGAATCAATTCCAACCAGCAGTGACCATATTGACCACGACCACCAGATTGACGTACAAATTTACCTTCAGCTTTAACAGCTTTACGGATAGTTTCGCGGTATGCTACTTGAGGTTTACCTACGTTACAATCTACTTTGAACTCACGGTTCATACGGTCAACAATGATATCCAAGTGAAGTTCGCCCATACCGGAGATAATAGTTTGACCTGTTTCTTCATCAGTACGAACTTTGAAAGTAGGATCTTCTTCTGCCAAACGAGCAAGAGCTGTACCCATTTTTTCTTGGTCAGCTTTTGTTTTAGGTTCAACAGCAACGGAGATAACTGGTTCAGGGAATTCCATGGACTCAAGGATTACAGGAGACTTTTCATCACACAATGTGTCGCCTGTAGTAGTATCCTTCAAACCAACCGCCGCAGCGATGTCACCGGAGTATACGCGTTCGATTTCTTTACGGGAGTTAGCGTGCATTTGAAGAATACGGCCGATACGTTCTTTTTTGCCTTTAGTGGAGTTGAAAACGTAAGAACCGGATTCCAATGTACCGGAGTACACACGGAAGAACGCTAATTTACCAACATAAGGGTCAGCCATGATTTTGAATGCCAATGCGGAGAATGGCTCTTCATCGGAAGAAGGACGAGTTGTTTCTTCTTCGGAACCAGGAACAACACCTTTAATAGCTGGAATGTCAATTGGAGCTGGCATGTAATCGATTACAGCGTCCAACAACATTTGTACACCTTTGTTTTTGTAGGAAGAACCACAAAGAACTGGGAACAATTGGTTAGCAATAACTGCTTTACGCAATGCTGCTTTCAATTCTTCCATAGAAATTTCTTCGCCTTCCAAGTATTTCATCATGATATCGTCATCTGTTTCAGCGATAGCATCGATCATCATTTCGCGACGAGCTTCTGCTACTTCTTGATATTCAGCAGGGATATCAGTGATTTCAAATTCTTTACCGTCATCGGATAAGTAAATTTCCGCTTTCATAGTCATCAAGTCGATGATACCTTTGAAAGTATCTTCAGATCCGATTGGAACTTGAATCGCTACGGAATTTGCACCGAGACGATCTTTCATCATATCAACTACGTTGAAGAAGTCAGCACCTACAGTATCCATCTTATTTACATAAGCGATACGAGGTACACCGTAGTTGGATGCTTGACGCCATACAGTTTCGGATTGAGGTTCAACGCCACCTTTAGCACTGAATACCGCAACGGAACCGTCAAGTACGCGCAAAGAACGTTCTACTTCTACAGTAAAGTCAACGTGACCAGGAGTATCGATGATGTTGATACGATGTTCTTTCCATTGACAAGTTGTCGCAGCAGAAGTGATTGTGATACCACGTTCTTGTTCTTGCTCCATCCAGTCCATCGTAGCAGCGCCTTCATGTACTTCGCCGATTTTGTGAACGATACCTGTATAGTAGAGGATACGTTCTGTAGTTGTTGTTTTACCAGCATCGATGTGGGCCATGATACCGATATTACGAGTTTTTGCTAAGGAAAACTCTCTTGCCACAGTTGTCACCTCTTATTACCAACGATAATGAGCAAATGCTTTATTAGCTTCTGCCATTTTATGAGTATCTTCTTTTTTCTTGATTGCAGCGCCTGCATTGTTGAAAGCGTCCATCAATTCGCCTGCTAAGCGTTCTTTCATAGTGCGTTCACCACGAAGACGAGCATAGTTTACAACCCAGCGAATGCCGAGTGTTTGACGGCGATCAGCACGAACTTCAACTGGCACTTGATAGTTCGCACCACCGATACGGCGAGCGCGTACTTCAAGTACAGGCATAACATTTTTCAATGCTTGATCAAAAACTTCCATTGGGTCTTGACCCATTTTGGAACGAATAATTTCGAATGCATCATATACGATAGTTTCAGCAATGCCTTTTTTGCCATCGTACATAACTTTGTTAATGAAACGTGTTACTAATTTGCTATTGTACACCGGATCTGGAAGTACATCACGTTTCGGAACAGGGCCTTTTCTTGGCATGTTCAATTCCTCCTTTATAATGATGTGTGTTAATTTCGTTTAATGGCTAAAATTATTTTTTAGCTTTTTTCGCGCCGTATTTGGAACGACTTTGCATACGGTTTTGTACGCCAGCTGTATCCAATGCACCACGAACGATGTGATAACGCACACCTGGAAGGTCTTTTACACGACCGCCTCTGATAAGTACAACACTGTGTTCTTGTAAATTGTGACCAATGCCTGGAATGTAAGCAGTTACTTCAATAGCGTTTGTCAAACGTACACGGGCAACTTTACGAAGCGCGGAGTTTGGTTTCTTTGGAGTAGCTGTGTACACACGAGTACATACACCACGTTTTTGTGGAGATTCTTGAAGCGCTGGAGCTGTAGATTTTTTAGTCAAGCTCATGCGACCTTTGCGTACTAGCTGATTAATTGTTGGCATTTGGGCACCTCCTTTCCAAATTTGAGATTTATAATTGATCCGTCATAACAAAGTGTTACATCGGATATTACCGAGATTAACGTAGGACACCTACCGCCGTAGCTCGCACCTTAATGCGGCACGCACGGCCGAGATCCTCCATACTGTGCTCGTCATTAACAGGTATCCCCTGTTCTTCACAAGCTATTCGCAAGGGTTGTACCACATGTTCATCACTATCACAACCCAAGAACACATACTGCACAGCACCTTTAGCAATTTGTTTCAACGTTTGCTTAGCACCGATTGTTTTGTTCATCGACTTCAGATGGGCAATGTCCATTGTACTAATTCTCCTTACGAAACTATGCTACATAGGCATACCTCGCCTAGAGCACTATGTAAGTATATCAATTACGCAAGACCATGTCAAACGATTTTCGATGTCTTATACCGCTCTACACCTGCATTTTATATGTACACTCATCCGTGTGTTTCATATTATTCTAAATTATAAATAAAGAGCGAATTTTTATTCATATATCCATACTTTTTCG
>CAMUQE010000141.1 GCA_947096075.1 Veillonella parvula
GCTACTCAAGGATCTAGTATTGGCGTTACCATTGTTCGTGATGAGGCACAATTGGAGGATGCTGTTACAGAGGCACTAAAATATGATCCGATTCTTGTAGTAGAGCAATTTCTTGATGGTCGTGAATTTACAGTATCCATTCTTGACGGCAAGGCTTTGTCAGTAATCGAAATCCGTCCACATTCTGGGGAGTATGATTATACTAGCAAATATACTGTAGGTGCTACAGAATATTTAGTGCCTGCGCCTATTAGTGAAGAAATGACTGCTGAGATGCAACGCATAGGGGAACTTGTGTATCGCGAAGTACAAGGCAGTGGGGTTATTCGTGTTGATATTATGACAGATCATGCAGATAATATGTATGTTCTAGAATACAATACTATGCCAGGTATGACGGCAACGTCTTTAGTACCAAAGGCAGCTAAAGAAATGGGAATTGACTTTCCAACATTATGTGAAAAGATTCTATTAACAGCTAGTATAGGGAAATTTTAAGGGCTGAATAGAACATAAGGAGTTATCTATGGATGATAAGCAATACCATCCATCCAACTCTGGGGAGATGCAGTCTTCTACACCTGTTCAAGATGAACGGGCTGTATTTAGAAAACGAGTGTTAAAAATCAGTGGTGCAGTTACTCTCGTGTTGGTGGGATTGTTTACACTACCTATTCCTTTTGGATCCTTAAAAATTATAGGGTCGGATAAGGTAACTGTACAAGATGTAATGGTAGCAGGGGATATTCATGAACCTGTAAATATATTGCAAATTAGTACAGAGAAATTAAAAACTAGATTGGCGAAAGACTTACGGGTTGAAGAGGCCCAAATTAGTTATCAATTGCCATTTACAATGGTTGTTCGTGTCATAGAGCGCAAAGCTGTTGCAGTTGTACCAGCTCAGTTTGGTTATTTAACACTTGACAGTAAAGGTCAAGTGATTGCATCAGAGCCTGCAATACAAGATACGTCGGTACCAATGATATCAGGTGTTAAGGCGGGAAATATTTTGTTAGGTGATACCGTTGTTGATAAGCCCATTTTAGCGGCTCTTGAATACTTAAACTCTCTTGATGAGAGCACCTTCAAGACTATTGCAGAAGTCAATATAGGAGATCCTGATGCAATAATGGCTTATACCGTATCGGGGGTGCAAATTAGATTAGGGGATAGTAAAGACTTACCTAAAAAAGCCGAGTTAACTCAGTCTATGTTACAAGATATTAAGACAACACATAGCAATGTACAATATATAGATGTTAATGTTTCATCACCATATATAAAAACTGATGTAATACCGGAAGTTAAAAAGCATCAGACTGGAACAAAGACAACAGAAAATTCATCTACTAAGAAGGATGATAAAAAACAAGATAAACAAGGTCATGTTGAAGATAAAAGGTAGATGATTGTCGTGAGACACGAACGGTGGGCAATAGCCTTAGTCAGTTGTATATTGGGTTTCATGGTTGTTACTCAATATAAGATGACTCAAGATAATATAGAAGAAAATATCCGTTTACAACGGGCTGGTGATTTAGCCGTACAATTACGAGAGGCTCAAAGTGAACGTGATGCATTGTTAAAACAAATAGAAGAACTTAAACAGTCTGGTGCTAGTAGCAATGTTAAAGCAGATGAACAGTTGATGATGAAAGCAGCTTTAACTAATGTTAAAGGTACGGGTGTTAGTGTATTAATTGAGGATAGCCTAAAGCCTATTCAAAGTGGTGAAAATCCTAATTTATATGTGATTCATGATGAAGATATTTTACGTATTGTTAATGAATTGCGAGCTGGTGGGGCTGAGGCGATAGCTATCAATGATCAACGTCTCATAGGGACTTCTGAAATACGATGCTCTGGTCCGACTATTACTGTGAATGGTAAGGTTTTTGGGGCGCCTTTTACAGTTAAAGCGATTGGTGACCCAAAAACATTAAATTCTGCGCTCACCATGCGAGGCGGTGTGGTGGATTCCTTGAAACACTGGGGCATAAAGGTAACCATAAAGGAAGAAAATGAAATAGCTATTCCAGCTTTTACAGGAACCTTCAGAGAAGAACATATAAAGCCTAATGAAACAGGAGGTAAAGAATGAATATTTATATCTTTGCCATTGTTGGTTTAATTGTAGGTACTACATTAGGGTGGCTTTCACCATTTCATATACCTATAAGTTATGCAAATTACACATCAGTCGCTGTTCTGGCTGCACTAGACGCTGTATTTGGTGGTAGCCGGGCTGCATTGGAACGAACCTTTGATCTTAGTAATTTTGTGCTTGGGTTCTTTTCAAATGTTGTGTTAGCTGTTATTCTTGTATATGTAGGTGACCTCATAGGAATTAACTTATATTACGTAGCTCTTATTGGCTTTGGTCTACATGTATTTATTAATGTAGGCGCTATACGCAAGATTATTATGACTAAGCGATTCTAATAAATCACATTCTATATAGTGGAAAGTTTTTAAATTTTAGTGTAAAATAAATGTAATTGTTATAAGATTGTCAGTATATAAATCGATACATTGGGACGTATATTGATACGATAGATAACGATAAGAGGAGGAAGTTCAATGTCTGATTTTGCAAATATTAAAGTTATCGGTGTTGGTGGCGGCGGTAATAACGCTGTTAATCGCATGGTAGATAGCGATCTTAAAGGTGTTCAATTTTTATCCGCTAATACTGAAAGCCAAGTGCTTGAATTATCTAAAGCGGATGTAACGATTCAAATTGGCGAGAAGGTTACAAAAGGTCTTGGTGCAGGCGCAAATCCACAAATCGGTGAAGAGGCTGCTCAAGAAAGCCGCGAAGAAATTATTAAAGCTCTTGAAGGTGCTGATATGGTATTCGTAACTGCCGGTATGGGTGGTGGTACTGGTACAGGTGCTGCTCCTATCGTTGCAGAATGTGCTAAAGAAATCGGTGCATTGACAGTAGGTGTCGTTACTAAACCGTTCGCTTTTGAAGGTAAACGCCGTCGTGCACAAGCGGAAAAAGGCATTGAATTCTTGACTCAAAAAGTAGATACTATTATCGTTATTCCTAATGATAAATTGTTGCAAGTTGTAGATAAAAAATGTTCCTTAAGCGACGCATTCCGTACAGCTGATGATGTACTTCGCCAAGGTATCAAAGGCATTTCAGACTTGATTCAAGTTCCTGGCTTGATTAATCTTGACTTTGCAGATGTTAAAACTATCATGACTGAACAAGGCGAAGCATTGATGGGTATCGGTGTTGGTGAAGGTGAAAACCGTGCTGCCGACGCTGCAAAAATGGCAATTAACAGCCCATTGTTGGAAACATCTATCGATGGTGCAAAAGGTATCTTACTCAATATTTCCGGTAGTGCTAACTTAAGCTTGTTTGAAATTAATGAAGCTGCCGAAATTATTTCTGAAGCGGCGGATCCTGATGCAAATATTATCTTTGGTTCTGTTATCGATGAAAGCTTAGGCGATACAGTTCAAATTACTGTTGTGGCAACTGGTTTTAATTCAAATACTAAGAATGTACCTGAATTCGGTAAAACAACAACTACATCCCGTCCGGCATCCACTACAAATACTAACAGTGGTATCCCTGATATCCCTGTATTCATGAAACGCTAATTTATAGATTGTATAATTATTATACTTATCAATTAGTAACTTATTAAGACATACCATTGGTATGTGTATAGGAGGTAAAAATGAAGAAATTAGTATTATTAACTTTAGCAGCTACAGTTGTAGCCGGCAGTGCATTTGCTGCAGCGCCTGTAACAAAAATTAGTGATGGATCCACTAAAGTACAAGCTGATTATGCTTTTAAACAACACGTATCTAACGGTGGTGGCAATAGCAATGATGGTTTCGGTGTTTCTTTACAACACGACCTTTCCAATAAAGCTGCATTACAATACTCTTACGATAAATTAAATGCAAAAAATGGCGATATTAAAGATCATCAATTAGCATTGGTTTATAAGGTACATCCAAATGTAAATCTATATGGTGCAGGTACTGCGATTCGTACAAATGATAC
>CAMUQE010000142.1 GCA_947096075.1 Veillonella parvula
TATATGCTCATTAATTATTATTTGCTTTTTTCATTCATAATTCACTAGTTTTATCATTGAACTTCTTAAAAATAATAAAAAATATATAAACTCACTTCATTATTAGCTCACATAGTTTTTCTATTTATATCAGAATTAGTGATAAAAAAATAAGGTGTATATACTAGAAATCTAGTATATACACCTTATTCAAAGTTTTTGACACTAATGATCGCTCTATATAATTAATTATTCAACACGACCGCCTAAATAAGCTTCCATAACGCGAGGATTATGGCGAACTTCATCAGCAGAGCCAGATAATACCATTTTACCAGTCTCCAAAACATACGCATAATCAGCAATCTTCAATGCTTGACGCACATTTTGTTCTACTAAAAGAACTGTTGTTCCATCGGCGCTGATTTCTTTAATGGTTTCAAAAATCTCATTTACTACTAAAGGTGCAAGGCCCATAGATGGTTCATCTAATAATAACAATTTTGGACGAGCCATAAGTGCACGACCAATAGCTAGCATTTGCTGTTGACCACCTGATAAAGTACCACCCAATTGATAACTTCGTTCATCAAGAATAGGAAATCGTTTAAATACCTTTTTGATATCTGCTTCGATTTCTTTATCTTTACGTGTATAAGCACCCATTTCAAGGTTCTCATAAACACTCATATCTTGTAGAATTTGACGTCCTTCAGGAACTAAGGAAATACCACTTTGTACAACTTGATGGGTTTGGCGACCTGTAATATCTTGACCTTCAAAAATCACTCGACCAGATGTGGGTTTTACAAGTCCCATAATAGTCTTCATCGTCGTAGTCTTACCAGCACCATTAGCACCAATAAGAGATACAATGGAACCTTGTGGAACTTCTAAACTTATATCTTTTAAGGCTGTAATATGTCCATAACCAGCCACAATATTTTCTAGTTTTAACATATTACACCTCCTCTTTACCTAAGTATGCTTCAATTACAGCTTCATTATTTTGAATTTCTTGAGGTGTACCTTCAGCAATTTTCTTGCCAAAGTTAAGTACTACCAAACGATCACAGATATTCATCATCAATTCCATGGCATGTTCGATAACCACAACGGTAATACCTAGGTCACGAATCTTGCCAATCAATTGACGCAGAACTTCAGTTTCACTATCATTCATACCTGCTGCCGGTTCATCAAGCAAGATTAACTGAGGGTGTGTCGCTAAGGCACGAGCGATTTCAAGACGACGTTGCTTACCATACGGTAATGATGTTGCAACCTCTTCTGCATCTGCTTCAAGACCTACAAGCTTTAAGAACTCATAAGCAATACCACGACAACGCTCTTCTTCAATGCGTTGACGTTTTGTTTTCAAAAAACTAGATAAGAAGCCAGAGCCAGTACGACAATGCATACCGGTTAAAACAGTTTCAAGAGCTGTCATATTGCCAAAGAGACGAATATTTTGGAATGTACGAGCAATCCCCATTTCAACAGTTCTATGAGGCTTAATGCCTACAACAGACATACCATCAAATACAATTTCACCAGAACTTGCAGGGAATACACCAGTAATCAAGTTGAAAAGTGTGGTCTTACCGGCACCATTTGGACCGATAACACCAAATACCTCACCTTGTTTAACACCAAAGGATACACCTGTGAGAGCTGCAACGCCACCAAAGCTTTTACTTACTTCATTTAATTCTAATAGCATTCAGTTCCCTCCTATCCTTGTTTTTCTTGTTGTTTACGCTTATATGCTTCAAAGCGTTCTGTTAATACTTGTGATTCTGGAATATATGGAGCTTTCTTAAAGCCTAATTTACGGCTAATTTTATCCACCATGGATTCTGTTAAAATACCATCTGGACGAACAGCCATCAAGATTACTAGCAAAGCACCATAAATAATATCGCGATAGTCGGATAAGAAACGCAATACCTCTGGTAGTAATGTAAGAATAAAGGAACCTAGTACGGACCCCCATACTACATTGGAACCACCAAATACAGGAAATAACAAAATTTGTACGACTTTATGGTAGCTGAAATCTGTAGGATTGATAAAGTTTGTAATATGCGCATACAAACCACCGCCAATACCAGCGATAAAAGCACCAATGATAAAGGCCATCATCTTGTAGTATACAACGTTAATACCCATCAATTCTGCTGCATGATCATCAGCCTTAATCGCTGCAAAGGCACGACCCACACGGCTATTATTAATCCGTACACAAAAGGCGATAATCAATACTAAAATAGCTAACAAAATAATGATAGCCATTAGATTGCCCCATGCAACAGCATCAATGCCCATTAAACCATCGAGATCAAATTCATAGGCATAATTTGTCAATTCTTGAGGAATGGATGGAATACCAGAAAGGCCTAATGCACCATTTGTAATATCCAAATTCAAGAAAATAACACGCACAACTTCGCCAAATCCAAGTGTAGCAATGGCAAGATACAAACCTTTAAGACGTGTTGTTGGCAAACCGATAATAACAGCCACAAGACTAGCAACTAAGCCACCAATAATAATGCCTACAACGATAGGCAAATCAGCTTTCAAAGAAAGAATAGCG
Source organism: Veillonella parvula (assembly GCA_947096075.1). Taxonomy (GTDB): domain Bacteria; phylum Bacillota; class Negativicutes; order Veillonellales; family Veillonellaceae; genus Veillonella; species Veillonella parvula_C. Next base: position 2,579 of record CAMUQE010000142.1, read on the forward strand.
CCTACGTATGCACCAACACTCATAAAGCCAGCAGCCCCTAAAGAAAGCTGTCCACTTGCCAGTGTGAAATAAATTGAAATACCCATGATGGCATTGATGATGAAAAACATCACGATCTGTAGATAATACGGGTTTAATAATTCCATTACGGTCTCCCCCCTTTATCTTTAGAACCAAACAAGCCTTGTGGGCGCCAGAACAATAATAGGATAATGAGGCCAAAGGCTACGGCATCACGGAATGTAGAAGCACCATAGGCAACAGAGAAGATTTCTGCTACACCTAAAATAAAGCCGCCAACCATGGCGCCTGTAATATTACCAAGACCACCTAAGATAAGTACTGCCAGACCTTTAAAGCCTATAATAACACCCATAGTAGGCTCAATAGCATTAAAGGACAACCCTACCAATACACCTGCCGCTGCACCTAAAGCAGATGCAATCATTACTGTAACAGAAATGATCATAGTAGGATTAATGCCTAGTAGAGCCGCCGTTTCAGTACTCATAGATACGGCACGAATAGCCTTACCAATCTTAGTTTTCTTAATAACTATATTCAAAATGAGCATTAAAACGACGGAAACACCTAAGCCAATGATTTGTACCATGGAAATTTTAAAAGCTCCAAAGTCGATAAGACCACCAATATAATCTGGTGGGAAAGATCTTGTTTGAGGACCCCAAAGCAATAATGCCAAGCTTTCAATAAAGATAGAAACACCAATGGTACTAATAAGTGGTGCCAAGTGAGACACCTTTTTCTTGCGTAGTGGACGAAGCGCCACAAATTCTAAAAGATAACCGAGGATAGCACCTACAGCCATAGCTACGATAAGGGCTACAAAAATGTTAACGTTAAAAATTGTTACCATAAAAAGACCAACGAAGGCACCTATCATAAAGATGCCTCCGTGAGCCATGTTGATAATATTCAAAACACCGAACACAAGTGTTAAGCCAATAGCGAGTACAGCATATAAGCTACCGAGGGTTAACCCGTTAACTAATTGTTGTAAAAACACTATACTACCTCAACTTATTTTGTTAATGCGTCAAATTGACCGTTTTTAATTTGTAATACTTGAACTTCCATAGAAGGATCGCGTTTTTCGTTGAACTTGAATTGACCAGTTACACCAACAAAGTCAGCAATGTTTTTCAATGCTTCCCGGAATTTTTCGCGATCAGTTGTGGAACCTGCTTTTTTCAAAGCTGCTTCATAAAGATATACTGCATCGTATGCTTGTGCTGCGAATTGGTCAGGTTCTTTACCATATTTAGCTACATAAGCTTTACGGAAGTCTTTAACCTTTTGGTCTTCTTTATTAGGGAACCAAGGTGTACCAACGATAACTCCGTTAGCCGCATCGCCAGCAATTTTAATGAATTGTGGACTGTTGAAGCCGTT
>CAMUQE010000143.1 GCA_947096075.1 Veillonella parvula
GAAAAAGAGAAGGCCAAAAGTGACATGTGTGCATGATACAATACATTTAATACACTTTATGTTTGTATATGTATATAAGGTATTGTATAAATGGCTAGATTATAAACTTATATTTACATGTGTTTATACTACAGGCCTTTAAGAAATAGGTGAAAGAAATGAAAGTATTTCGCTACCTTCGAAATCTAGTTGTGTTCGTGGTGGTCATGATTTTGGCTATGTTTATCTATGACGGATACCACAGCTTTCAAGGGACAAATCGTGAAAGTAAAGCTCACACACTTGTTGAAAAACGAATAGAACAAAATGAAGATACGCTCAGTCGTACGGATCGAATTATACGTCTCTTTACCTTCAAGGATAAAGTGGAAATAGCTCTAAATCAGCGTATTTCAAAAGAGCATTGGGTAAAAGGGGAGGTTATTCCTGAATATACAAAAAATGCACTCATCGCTATTGAAGATAAGCGGTATTATAAACATGGAGCCATTGATGTACTCGGTATTATTCGCGCCTTTTACACGAATACCATAGCAGGTGAAACGCTGGAAGGAGGTAGTACTATTACGCAACAACTCGTAAAAAATCTTTTCCTTTCATCAAAGCGCATTATGAGTCGTAAGGTAGAAGAGGCGATTCTCGCTAGTGAAATGGAACATTACTACACTAAGGAAGAAATTCTCACCATGTATTTGAATACCGTATATTATGGACATAATTACTACGGTATCTACGAAGCATCTTATGGCTACTTCGGTACGAGTCCAAGTCGATTAACATTGGGGCAAAGCGCTTTACTCGCAGCATTACCTAATGCACCGTCCTATTTAGATCCTTATACGAACTATGAAGGGGCTAAGGCACGACAAAAATTGGTGCTAGAACAAATGGTAGACCAAGGCATGATTACACGAGCCGAGGCAGATTATGCGTACGAACAAGAGCTGGGGCTAGTAGAAGAATAATTTAATATGTTTAATAAGCTATGTCGTGTATTAGATTACATGATATAGCTTATTTTATATTTAGATAGTTACATTCCGAAAAATATTATATAAATGTATAAAAATAATGCTTGCATTTATAATTATACATGTGTATACTATTTTTTGTCAGAAGGAGAAAATGCCTGTCGGTGATAGAAGATACCACGGTGCTTTCACAATTATCTGATATTGTATTGATTATATGAGTCTAAATAGATAGTGGTTTGTGAGGTGTTATCATGGGTAAAGCAAATAAAGTAGTACTCGCGTATTCTGGTGGTTTAGATACTTCTGTTATCATTCCTTGGTTGAAAGAAAATTATGGCGCTGAAGTTATTGCTGTGTGTGTAGACTTGGGCCAACCTGAGGATTATGATGCAGTTGAGAAAAAAGCAATCAAATCTGGTGCTTCTAAAGCGTATATCGTTGACGCTAAGGAAGAGTTTGTAAAAGATTATATTTGGCCTACTGTAAAAGCTGGTGCAATCTACGAAGGTAAATATTTATTAGGTACATCCTTCGCGAGACCTTTAATCGGTAAAATCCTTGTAGATATTGCCGAAAAAGAAGGCGCTGATGCAATTGCTCACGGTGCGACTGGTAAAGGTAATGACCAAGTTCGTTTTGAGTTGACTATCAAAGCATTAGCTCCTAACATGAAAATCATCGCTCCTTGGAGAGAGTGGGATCTGAAATCCCGTACAGACTGCATGGAATATGCTGCTAAACATGACATTCCAGTTGTAGCCACAAAAAAACATCCGTACTCCATGGACCAAAACGTATGGCATTTATCCCATGAAGGCGGCGATCTTGAAAATCCAGCAAATGCTCCTAAAGATGATGTGTACTTGGTAACACATACACCTGAACAAGCTCCAGATGAAGCTGGTTATGTCACTGTATCCTTTAAAGAAGGTGTACCTATAGCCGTAGACGGTCAAGAAGGCACCTCATTACAAATATTAGAAAAACTCAACGAAATCGGTGCACACTATGGTGTGGGCGTTGTAGATATCGTTGAAAATAGATTGGTAGGTATGAAATCCCGTGGCGTTTATGAAAACCCAGGTGGCTCCATCATCATGTATGCTCATAGAGAACTTGAATACCTTTGCTTAGATAGAGCTACATACCACTACAAAGAACTCATTGCTAACAAATACGCCGAACTCGTATATGATGGCATGTGGTTTGCGCCATTGATGAACGCATTACAAGCGTTTGTTGATGAAACTCAAAAAACTGTAACCGGTGAAGTAAAACTTAAATTGTACAAAGGAAATATCATTTCTGCGGGCAGCACTTCCCCATATTCCTTGTACAGCGAAGATTTCGTAACATTTGAAGAAGATGATGTATACGATCAATCTGATGCAGAAGGTTTCATCAACTTGTTCGGTTTACCTCTCAAAATTAACGCATTGATGAAAGAAAAGGCAGGTAAATAATGGCTAAATTGTGGGGCGGGCGTTTCACAAAAGGCACTGATAAAGCGGTAGAGGATTTTACATCCTCTATCGCTTTTGATGCGCGGATGTACGCCGAAGATATTGCAGGTAGCAAGGCGCATGCGACTATGCTAGCAAAACAAAATATTATCTCCGACGCAGATCGAGATGCAATTATAGCAGGTTTAACAAAAATTAAAGGGCAAATCGATAAAGGGGAATTCCCATTTTCTGTAGCTCTTGAAGATATTCATATGAATATTGAAAAGCGTTTAACTGATGATATCGGTGAAGCCGGTGGTCGTTTGCATACTGGTCGTAGCCGTAATGACCAATGTGCAGTAGACTTGCACATGTATGTGCGTAAAGCTGTTGTAGAAATGGGCGAGCTCATCGTAGATATGCAAAAGGCCCTCATCGAAACAGCTGAAAAATATAGTGACGTTATCATGCCTGGCTATACGCACTTACAACGGGCTCAACCTGTATTGTTTGGGCATCATATGATGGCCTATTTCTCCATGTTGGAACGTGACTTTGATCGTCTCTTGATGGTCTTCAAACATGCTGACATCATGCCACTTGGGGCCGGCGCTTTAGCTGGTTCTACGTATGGCATTGATCAAACGTACACACAAAAACTATTGGGATTCTCTCGAATTTACGAAAATAGCATGGATGCCGTATCTGACCGCGATTACGTAGTTGAATTCTTGTCCTTTGCATCTTTAGTGATGATGCACTTGAGTCGTCTTAGCGAAGAGTTGATTTTGTGGTCTACCAATGAGTTCAATTTTATTGAACTTGATGATGCTCACTGCACAGGTTCTAGCATCATGCCGCAAAAGAAAAATCCTGACGTATGCGAACTGGTTCGTGGCAAAACAGGACGTACCTATGGTCACTTGTTAGGCCTTTTAACTACGTTGAAAGGATTGCCTCTTACATACAACAAGGATATGCAAGAGGATAAAGAAGGTATCTTCGATGCTATTGATACAGTACACTTCGCATTGTCCATTAATACGGCTATGATTCGTGGTATGAAGGTCAATGGGGCGCATATGAAAGCAGTCCTTGATGACGACTTCTCTAATGCCACGGATATGGCAGATTACCTTGCAAAAAAAGGTGTCCCATTCCGTGAAGCACATGAAATCGTAGGTAATGCGGTGCATCATTGTATAGAAAAAGGTTGTGTACTCCTTGATCTATCCGTAGAGGACTTCAAAGCTATTTCCAACTATTTTGATGCAGATATTCTTGACGCCATCTCCATCGAAGCTTGTGTTGCAGGTCGTAATAACTACTCTGGTACGGCTCCAGAATGTGTGGAACGACAACGTAATAATGGTAAAATTATTATCGCTGCTGAGGAAAAGCAAATTGCTGAATGGAAAGCAATCGTTGAATCTGTACAAGAATAGATTCTAGTGTGGAATAATCATTGGATAAAATTAAAGAATAGTTATCAATAAAATCTGAAAAAAATAAGATCGATATACATATAAGG
>CAMUQE010000144.1 GCA_947096075.1 Veillonella parvula
ATTTTAAGTATATTACTGAATATGAAACTGATAAAACTATTTTTCTTATTGATCAACCTGAAGATCATATTTCTAATAATAATATAAGTAATAAGCTTATTAAATACTTTAATTCTATTAGAAATAAAAAGCAAATTATAATTGTCACACATAATCCTTTATTAGTTGTAAATCAAGATGTTGATCAAGTTATATTTATAGGAAAAGGTAAGAGTGGCATGCATATAGCTGATGGTTGTTTGGAATTTGAGAATGATGAAGTTAATATGTTAAAACTCATTGCTGATAATATGGATGGTGGGAAAAGTGCTATTGAAAAGAGGTTGCGAGTATATGGATAAGATTATAAAACTTAAAATGACAGAAAATAAAAATATAGAAATTAGTGTGAATGATAAAGTAGAGATTGAAATAAAAAAAGGTGCAAGAAAAATACAAGCGGGAGATCTGTATAGGCTTTTCGGCTATTCTTCTGGTGATACGTTTAATGTAATAGTAGAGAATGAGAGCAATTATGATGCGCCTGTTATTAATTTTTTTGCAGACTTAATAAGTGAAGTTGTAAAGAAAATCGTTAAAGTTAATGACGACTTTATTGATACAGATAACAATTTTGTTGATAACAATCTATCTTAATGATTATTATTTTACGGTAATTATATAGCGCTATTGTTTATCTATTTAGATAGTTTATATTAGATGAATCATAAAGATATTTATATAATTGGGAGAAATATATGACTAAAGCGCAGATGAAAGGGTATCTTTTAGAGGTAGTATTATCAAAATTAATTGAGGTAAATGGTTATGATGTAATTACTGAGCGGAATATCCCTTATGAACCAAGTGTACCAGATAATGAACAAGAGATAAGACGTAAAAATAATAATTTAAATATTCGAGGTAGAGGGGGATATCATCAGTTTGATACATTGGGGACATTTAAGATAACGCCTCCTTTTGTTTTTCCGTTGCGTTTGTTTGTAGAAGCAAAGTGTTATAAAAAAAGAATAAGGTTGGTATTGAGAGAGTTAGGATGGGCCTTGGTATCTTGGATGATGTTAATGCTAATTATTCTACAGTACATTTGAGTGCGGAACAATTGGCGATTAAGCGGTATCAATATCATTATGCTATTTTTTCAACTTCTGGATTCTCTGAACCAGCTCAGCGTTTTGCAATTGCGCATAAGATAAATTTAATTGATCTGTCAGGTGTTGAATATAAATATATAGAAGATTCTTTAGGGGCTATTGTTGATGAGTTAATGTTAGATCGTAATGAAATATCAGCCGAGTCATTCAAAACTTTTAAAGCAATTTTTTTGTATTTAATTTATGAAGAAGAAATTTATGGTCGGAATTATAAAGAGTTTGTGAGAGTTATTGGTACTAAGTTAGTAGATTTAATATTAACTTTAAAGGAAGGCATTAAAAATCAATATATTTATTTAGCTACAATAGAGAGTGTAAATATGATTCCATTGCTTGCAAATTCAAAGTTTAATGAGCTATTGAAAAGTAATCCTCACCAGAAGGTTTCAATACATTTTAATCCTGAAAATAGTGATGAATGGATTATAGTACCAGTAAATGATAAAGGTTATGAGATTACTGATCTGAGTATTCGTTTTATTCTGCCTAAGTTATTAAGTGACTATATGGATAAAGATACTGAAAGAGCAATGGCTATCAAAGATAAAATGATTGGTAAAATAGTTTTTGTTGCATATTTAGATAAGATTAATCCTACGCTTTGTACTTTAACCTTTGATAAGAGGACTACTTTGAAAAATCCTTGGAATTTTAAATAATATGTATTTATATGATAATTATTTATATTTAAGAGGAACTTTTACGCCATAGTAGGTAGTGTGGTTATTTCTACCTATTCGTTTGAGTGTGGACAAATATTTTAATCGATTATACAAAACTTTAATTAATTCTTTTTACGACAATTGAGTGGAAATAATAACAAATAACTTCAACTATTATTAAGTTGAATAAGCCTCCTATCTTTTGATGGGAGGTTTTTGTATTTTTTATAAAAATTGGTATACTGATTTTAAGTTAATCGATTTTATATTTTGGATGTTAGTTTGTAAAAACGAGGAACTATGAAAACAACAAAATCTTTTGTCGAGTATTCCAAGTATTCTCTCCATGATGCAAGGGTACAGAAAATAGAATACGTAGATGATAATTTAATCCTTACTTTTGAGTACATTTTCTCTTATGAGAACGGTATTGAGCAAACTCATAAGGCTCAAGTCGTATTTGAGACGTGTGATATAGATTTTTTTGAAGTTCTCGTATTTAATAACACAATACTAGATACTTTCACAGGTAAAAGAATTGAGTTACCTCAGTATCAACAGGATTATAGTGATAGTGAATTTGAGGTCATTACGGAGACCTATAATTGGGGACACGCTGTATTCCAGGGTTGGTTATGGACCGAAGGGAATCCCGTACACTGTATAATGAACATATACTTTAAAGGTGATATGGTATATGTAGTTGAATGAGGCCCGAAATGAGTAATTTAGATTTTACTATTAGCTGCACAGTCACTTTCTTCAGCAAGAAGAGGAAAACTCCACCGAATTTAAATAATGGAATGTACTATCCTCATTTTGTTATAAAAGGTACTGAGGAATATCTTGGTATTAACTTTATTGATGGTGAAGATGTCATCTTTGATAAACAAATAGGAGCTAATGTGTTGCCAGTTTATGAAACTGTAGATTATTCTGCTCTACAAGCAGGTGCAGAGTTCCTCATAATGGAAGGTGGCAATGTTGTTGGTGAAGGGATTGTAAAAGAAATCTTTCAACATAAACCGTATGGGAGTAAATAACTATGGGCTATAAAAATGTATGTGTAAACTGCCGGATTTCCTTGTCGGAGGGCACAAATTACGAGTTGTTTAACAGAAATAAAACCTGCCCTACCTGTAAAGGTAAAATGTACTTTGTGAACGAGAAGTTTAAGGCTCCTAAAAAATCTAATGACAAAGAATGGAAAATCATCGAGTATTTGTTGTTGAGCGGCTATGATTTCCGTAATCCTTATTGTGGGCATGAAAGCTGCATTTATTTTGAGTTCCCTAAGAACCTACAAGAGGCAGAGGCGTTTATTCGTGAGATGCGAAAGTTAAAGTAATCACTATTATTGGAGTTTAAATGATTAAGATTGTTGATGGAAAACCGTATTTAGATCAAGTAAAAGAGTTGATTACAGAGTATACTCAATGGCTTGGTCGCGATTTGTCCTTTCAGAATTTAGATAAGGAACTAGCAGATATCTGTGAGAAATATACGGCGCCCAATGGTGAATTATTGGTAGCTATTGATGAAAATGAGATAGTGCTAGGAATGGTGGCGTATTATCAGCATAGCGATACTCGTTGTGAAATGAAACGCCTCTATGTGCGTCCTAAGGGGCGTGGTCATGCTCTCGGTGATTGTCTTATTGAAAGTATTATGGACCATGCTAAGGCCACTGGATATAAAGAAATGGTGCTAGATACAATTGAACCGTTGCAAGCAGCAATCCATTTGTATAAGAAGCATGGCTTTGTTGAATGCGAGCCGTATTATCATAACCCTATGGATGATGTTATCTATATGAGTAAAGAATTAGTTTAATACATTATCAAGATACTATTCTAATAAGTAGTTTATATGCCAATTACCTATACTGAAGATAAGAACTTTATCCCTCAACAGGTGGTAGATTTTTTATCTGTTCGTTGGTTGAAAAGTATTCTGACTGTCTAGAAAAGGTGCTAATCAATTTCTCCTATGTGATTAGATGGAAGTGAGTATTCATAGTCGGTTTTAGTCTTATTGAGGGCAAGAGATAGATTTATACTCTATCGAAGAAGAGACTGGTAAAATGACTAAATTTAATCTATAAATATAATATTTTTAGAAAGG
>CAMUQE010000145.1 GCA_947096075.1 Veillonella parvula
TGCCAATACATTAGTTTTAACTTGAACTTGCATGCCTAACCTTTCTATCAATCGATATCCATGGAGGTCACTTGTAGTTCGCGGCCACCAATGGTTTGTACGAAATGACTGTCACAATAGGGACAGATAAACTTATAATTTTCTACAGGAAATGTTTTATCACAATCCAAGCACTTTCCTTCAATAGGAATCGTATTAATTTCTATACGCGAACCTTCTGCTGCAGTCCCCTTTGTAACGGCTTCCCAGCAAAATAGGAGAGAATCTGGCTCTACTCCACTCATAAGGCCCAAATCGAGTTGAACGGAATGAATCACAGATGCATCGTGTTGGCGCAATGTATCGAGGGCTACATCAAGTATACCTTCTGCTATAGACATCTCATGCATGGTATGCCTCATATACAGCTTCAAGCATCATAGTAGTCGTTACAGAGCCTACACCACCAGGCACTGGAGTAATTGCAGACGCAATATCTTTTACCGCTTCATAATCAACATCGCCTACCGTCTTACCTTCTAGTTCATTAATGCCTACATCGATAACAACAGCACCTGGCTTAATCATATCTGCTGTAATCATATGAGCACGACCCGCTGCAGCAATAACGATATCGCCACGTTTTACTTGTTCTGCCAAATCAGGGGTTCTGGAATGGCACATTGTAACCGTACCATGTGCACCAAGTGTCATAAGAGCTACCGGCTTACCAATCACTTGGCTACGACCGATTACTACCACATGTTTACCCTCTACAGGAATATCATAGTGGTTTAAAATCGCCATGCACGCCTTGGCAGTACAAGGGGCAAAGCCACCTTTACCGGCAGTTACAAGACCAATATTATACGTAGTTAGACCATCGATATCTTTTTTAGGATCTAGCATATCGATAAGAGCCTCTGTATCAATGTGTTTAGGCATCGGCATTAACGGTAAAATCCCATGAACAGCCGCATCATTATTTAATTCTTGCAATGCTGTAACTACTTCATCCTGTGTAGCCGTTTCAGGTAATTGTTTTAACACAAAGCCATAGCCAAAGTTCTTGGCTGTCTTTTCCATAAATGTAGCGTACATATGAGCACCGTGGTCTTCACCAACGAGTAATACTGCCATAGTAATTACAGAGTCGCCAACTGCTGCAACTTTTTCTTGTAAAATCGCCTTGTGAGCGTCTGCTACTGCTTTACCGCGTAATTCGATCATAAGTATCTCCATTCATTCAAACTATCTATAAAATAAGGTGCCTCCGGAGAGGCACCTAAGTCTCTTATTCTATTATATAACGAACTGTCTATAATTTCTAATTATGACCGAATTCGTTTTATCTACGGAAATGAACAGTAATTGCTGTACCAGCCTGAACAGTTGTACCGCTACTTTCATCTTGAGATGTAGCCGTACCAGTTCCATCCGGTTTAAAGGCAAGTCCCGCCTTATGTAACCAATCACGCACTTCACCATAGGTAAAACCAGTAAAGTTAGGCAATGTAACAGAACCATCACTTCCCGGTTTTGGTTCAGGTAATGTATTAGCAGCTTTAACAGCTACTGGTGTACTTTCTTTAACATACGGACTCATTTGGTAATACCGTACAAGTTGAGATACGATGTCCTTAAATACAGGGGCTGCAATTTGACTACCATAAAAAGAACCCTTTTGTGGGTCATCAATAACGACAAGAACTACAAATTTTGGATCCTCTACAGGGCCAAAGCCAATAAAGGACGCAATGTATTGTCCGTCGAGATAACCGCCATGTTTGGTATCTAGTTTTTGCGCCGTACCAGTTTTACCGCCGAAGTGATAACCTTCTACCATCGCTTTTGTACCGCCACCTTCGGATACTTCTTTTTCTAGAATATCTACAATGGTTTTAGCGGTTTCCGCCGGAACTGGTTGTCCCACAACAGATGTTTCAGTCGTACTTGTAACATCGCCTTGAGAGTTACTATAAGACTTGATGATATGTGGTTTCATCATAGCCCCACCATTAGAAAGTGCACCAAAGGCGCGAACCATTTGTAATGGTGTAACCGCAATACCTTGACCGATGGACATAGTCGCAACGTCTAGCTTACTCATATCCTCTGGATTATACAAAATACCTGCTCCTTCACCAGGCAATTCAATACCTGTTTCAGAACCAAAGCCATAATCACGTACATATTTCGAGAGAATATCTGCGCCTGTTAATGTACCAATTTCAGCCATACCAGTATTAATAGAGTACTTCAAAATATCTAGCAAACGAACAGGACCATATCCCTCACCATTCCAGTTTCTAATGATATGTCCATTGGCAGCGAAGGCCCCTTTATCGTTATACACAGTGTCTAACTTCCATTTGCCTGCTGCAAGAGCTGCAGATGCAATGATAGGTTTGAATGTAGAGCCTGGTTCATATAAATTGGTAACCGCAATATTTTTGAAAGCCTCTTCACCACTTTGGTTGTAGTTATTAGAATCATAACTTGGACGATTGGCCATCGCTAATATTTCACCGTTCTTTGGATCCATAACGATAACGCTGGCATGCTTAGCTCCTGTATCAACCATCGCCTTATCAAGAGCGCGTTCTGCAATAAATTGAATTGTTGCATCGATGGTTAAGGTTACACTTTTACCCTTATCTGGTAAAAATTTAGATAGTACGGAACCAAAGATGGCATTCCCTTTATTATCAGTAGCTACAATTTCTTGTTGTACGCCCCCCTTTAATTCGTCATCAAGAACCATTTCTAGCCCATCAAGGCCTTTATCATCAGTACCGACAAAGCCTAATACTTGTGCCGCTAAGACACCATTTGGATAATAGCGCTTAGATTCTTCAACGAAATTAAGGCCTGCAATATTATTATCCTTAATAACTTGTTGTACCCCTTTTGATTTGTCTGCATCCATCATACGATTCAACCAGACAAAGGCGGTATCCTCTTGCAAAGCTTTCACAATATTCTCTTTTGACATCGTTACGTACGGTGAGATGAGATCCGCAATCTCTTGAGGAGACTGTTTAATCATCTTCGGATCCGCATATAAAGATTTTGTAACTACACTCATCGCCAAAGGCTTGCCATTACGGTCATAGATTGTACCGCGCGGCGATTGTAATTTTCTATCTACTTGAACTTGTAATAAATTTTTCTTCTCTAGGTCAAAGGTATCAAAGACCTGTAACTGTGCTAAACGCCCGATAAGGACGAAGGCAACGGTCATGAGAATGGCAAGACACCAAGTAGTACGACTCCAACCACTCACGTGTCGCAACGCTTTATTTAGTAAATTCATCATTTCTCCACTGGACGGCGTAACTTATGGTCTAATGCGTCATATAGCGCATCTGGTTCATTAGGAACAACCCCATTTTGTACCTGACCCAATAAATATTGCAATCCTTCCCCTACTTGCTTCCCAGCGAGTTTAATCACTCGTTCATCATAATTTAGATCCTTTGTATGCACAGGCATCTCCAAACTAAGATCTGCCATACATTCGCCAAAGGCTAACGTTCCATCTGTAGATGAGTAAGGTTTCCCACAGCCTAACACATCGGCAGCACAAACCTTAGCTAATTGCTCCCAGGCAGTGCGCATAATTTGGCTATCTCGGAATTCACCACTACGGGCTTCCTTGCGAAGCCATTTTTTCTCGTTTGCATCGCCATTTTGTACAAAATAGTGAAAACGCATGTGGTTTTTCACTATCCACGCCACGCATTTTACAAAGGTCTTCGGATATCCTAGTCGGGTTAATAACGTTTCTGCCATCTCCGCACCTAGTGTATCATGCCCACGATCCGTAAGGCGTCCATTAATAACAGCACGTATCGCTGGCATTCCCTTTGCCACATCATGTAATAAGGCACCCCAACG
>CAMUQE010000146.1 GCA_947096075.1 Veillonella parvula
CCTTTAGGACGGCTTTTTTATTTTGAATTGGCTATTTAGCTTTAATTGATATATAATTAGAAGGTATACATATAAGAAGATTTTTAGGAGGAATAGGAATGGAACAATTCCAAATGGACCTAGCTGGTCGTACGCTTACGATTGAGACTGGGGAACTTGCAAAACAAGCTGGCGGTGCTGTAATGGTTGGCTATGGTGATACTCGTGTACTCGTTACTGCTACAGGCTCTAAAGAGGCGAAGGACATCGATTTCTTCCCACTTACAGTAGATTATGAAGAAAAAATGTATGCGGTTGGTCGTTTACCAGGGGGCTTCATTAAACGTGAAGCGCGTCCACCTGAGTCTGCGATCTTGAATAGCCGTTTGATTGACCGTCCTATTCGTCCATTATTTGATAAAGGTGTACGTAACGAAGTACACGTAGTAGCAACAGTTATGTCAGTGGACCAAGATTGTGATCCAGCCATTTGTGGTATGATTGGCGCTTCCGCCGCATTGTCTATTTCTGATGTTCCTTGGAATGGTCCTATTGCAGGCGTTCGTATGGGACGTATCAATGGTGAATTTGTTGTAAATCCAACGAAAGCACAATTAGAAGAAACAGATCTTAATATCGTTGTGGCTGGTACTAAAGATGCTATCCTCATGGTTGAAGGTGGCGCTGAAGAAGTACCGGAAGATATCATTCTTGAAGTTATCATGGCAGCTCACGAAGAAATCAAAAAAATCGTAGCATTCCAAGAAGATATGACTGCTAAAGTAGGTAAGGAAAAACGCGTATTTGAATGTAAAGATGTTCCTGTTGAAATCAGTGATGCAGTTCGTGCCTATGGTCATGATAAACTTGATGCTGCAGTTCGTTGTGCAGATAAACAACAACGCGATGCACAAGAAAGCGAAGTACGTTCAGATGTATTAGCTCACTTTGAAGAAATCTACCCAGATAACTTGGCTGATGTAAATAAAGCATTTGATGCAATGACAAAAGAAATCGTTCGTCATATGATTACTGTTGAAAAAATCCGTCCAGATGGTCGTCAACTTGATGAAGTTCGTCCAATCTCTTGCCGTACAGGCGTATTACCTCGTACACATGGCTCTGGCTTGTTTACACGTGGCCAAACTCAAGTGTTGAATGTCACAACAGTAGCGCCTTTATCCGAAAAACAAACCATCGATGGCCTTGGTGTTGAAACTGAAAAACGTTATATCCATCATTATAATTTCCCATCTTTCTCGGTAGGGGAGACTCGTTCTTCCCGTGGCCCTGGGCGTCGTGAAATCGGTCATGGTGCATTGGCTGAACGCGCGTTGGTGCCTGTGATTCCAAGCGAGGCAGACTTCCCATATGCGTTGCGTTTAGTATCTGAAGTATTGGAATCGAATGGTTCTAGCTCCATGGCTTCCGTATGTGGTTCTACATTGTCTTTGATGGATGCTGGTGTACCTATTAAAGCTCCTGTAGCAGGTATCGCTATGGGTCTTGTAACTCAAGGGGAACATTATACAATTTTAACTGACATTCAAGGCATGGAAGATGCTCTTGGAGATATGGACTTTAAAGTTGCTGGTACAGCTAAAGGCGTAACAGCAATTCAAATGGATATCAAGATTTCCGGATTATCCCGTGAAATCCTTCAAGAAGCATTAGAACAAGCTCACAAAGGGCGCATGCATATCATGGGTATCATGCTTGATACAATTGCTGAACCACGTCAAGAAATGTCTCAATACGCTCCACGTATTATTACAATGAAAATCGATCCTGATAAGATCCGTGACGTGATCGGTTCTGGCGGTAAAGTAATCCGCAGTATCATCGAAGAAACAGGCGCTAAAATTGACATCGAAGATGATGGTACAGTATTTATCGCTTCTGTAGAACAAGAAGGGGCTGCAAAAGCTCAAGAAATCATCACTAACCTTACTAAAGAGGTTGAAGTAGGTGAAGTATACCTTGGTAAAGTAACTCGTTTAATGGCCTTTGGCGCATTCGTAGAGGTATTACCAGGTAAAGAAGGTCTTGTACATATTTCCAAACTTGCAAAAGAACGCGTTGAAAATGTAGAAGACGTAGTAAGTGTAGGGGATGAAATCATGGTAAAAGTTATCGAGATCGATAAACAAGGCCGTGTAAACTTGTCCCGTAAAGATTGTTTAAAATAAGAGGTGTTACATGGATATTCGTGGCTTTGAAGTAGTTTCTGCTTTTGAAGAACAAGATATCAACTTACCAACACGTAAAACAACTGAAAGCGCAGGTTATGATATTGAATGTGCTGAAGCTGTTACTTTAGAACCTGGTCAAGTGGTTTTGGTGCCAACGGGTATTAAAGCTTTTATGGCATACGATGAATATCTTGCCATTCACATTCGTTCTAGCATGGCTATTAAACGACATCTGGCACTTGTGAATAGTACAGGTATCATTGATAGTGATTACTACAACAATGAGGATAATGAAGGTCATATTATGATTGCCCTTCTTAACTTTGGCAAAGAAACAGTTACTCTTGATAAAGGCGAACGCGTTGCTCAAGGTATATTCTCTAAATACCTTATTACAAACGATGATGATGCCACAGGTGTAAGAACTGGTGGTATTGGAAGTACAGGAACTATATAAATAATATATGGTTTTGTATAAATTAGTAAAAACCGCTCAACTTTGTTGGGCGGTTTTTGTGTGTTAATTAATCTCTTTAGCTATAATTCTTTTACATAATACTATATAATAATTATTATAGTTAGTAGAAAATTCGGGAGGCTTTATGAAACAGGAGTCTAAACAAAAAAAGAACGTAGGTACATCAGTTATGGGGAATGATATTGAGACTACACAAAATACTATGCATGTATTGGATGAGAATAAGGTACTTAAAAAGAGTTATGAAGATGTAGTATATATTTCTCAACCCTTTGGGGCGACCTCATTGAACACTTTAGCGGCACGAGCTTTGTTATTTGGATTAAATCCAGTGCCTTTAAAAAAGGCTCGTGTCCTTGAGCTTGGATGTTCTTTTGGTGGGAACATTATTTCTCAAGCTTTATATTATCCTGAAGCGTCTTTTACGGGCATCGATTTATCATCTTCCCAGATTAAGATGGGAAATGAACTGATTACGTCGATGGGACTTACCAATATACATTTGATTGAGAAGGATATTCTAGATATTGATGAATCGTTTGGCACTTTTGACTATATTATTGTACATGGGATTTGGTCTTGGGTTCCAGATGTGGTAAAAGATAAAATTCTATCGATCTGTAATAAGAATTTATCCGATAACGGTGTAGCTTATGTATCGTATAATACCTATCCTGGATGGAAACGATTAGAACAGTATCGAGAAATCATGCAATATGCAGAGCAAAAAGAGTTAGAGATGCCGTTGATGGAACGAACTCTATATACGAAGAATATATTGAAGCTCGTAGCTGATACGATGGGGTTGGATAATCGGATAAGTCAAAAAGCGAGCTATAAAATTGATAACATCCAAAATGTGTTAAGCTCTAACGATTATTATGTGGCTCATGAATATTTAGAGCCTTTTAATGATCCTGTATATATACATGAATTTATAAAACGTGCCAATGATCAAGGTTGTGTATATATTGGGGATGTATTTCTTTCACGATCTTTTATAAGTTGGTTACCAGAGGATATTCACGATAATATAGCTCAATTGGCAAATGATGATTATATTGCAAAAGAGCAATATTATGATTACATTTATGATACGCAGTTTAGAATGTCCCT
>CAMUQE010000147.1 GCA_947096075.1 Veillonella parvula
TGATTTTCACAAAAGAACATCTAACACAA
Organism: Veillonella parvula; assembly: GCA_947096075.1. Taxonomy (GTDB): domain Bacteria; phylum Bacillota; class Negativicutes; order Veillonellales; family Veillonellaceae; genus Veillonella; species Veillonella parvula_C. The sequence goes on from CAMUQE010000147.1 coordinate 30, forward strand.
TATCTAATTTACCATCTAAGATAATATATATAAATTTTGTTAACCAATTAATACATTAAGTTGACAATTTATGCGTGAAGGATTACAATCAAATTGTCAATATATTATGTTTTTATTAGGTTAACAATTTTTCGGAGGCTATTATGGCTTTGCCTATAGATCAACAATCATCCCAAGTGGGTACATACGAAAAAATCATTACTATTGCAAACCGCATTATGAACGGTGGCGAGATCACTAAGGAAGAAGCAATCGAACTGATTCACACTTCAGATGATGATACTATGATTTTACTCGCTATGGCTGATAAAATTCGCCAGCACTTCAATGACAATTCAGTGGATGTATGTGCCATTGTTAATGCTCGATCCGGCAAATGTCCTGAAAACTGTAAGTTCTGTGCTCAATCTGCACACCATGATACAGGCGTTCAAGAGTATCCTTTTATGGACGAGGAAAGCCTTCTTAATGCAGCGCGTAAAGCTAAAGAAGCAGGGGCAATTCGTTTTTCCATCGTAACGAGTGGTCGTAATACTAATAACCCTGATGAATTCAACCAAATCATTCATGTATTAGACCGCATTAAAAACGAAATTGGTCTTGAAATCTGCTGTTCTCTTGGTTTGTTAACTTACGAACAAGCACTCAAATTAAAAGAAGTCGGTGTGACTCGATACCACTCCAATATCGAAACGGCACCTAGTCACTTCCCAGATATTTGTACTACACATTCCTACGAAGACAAAATGTTTACCATAGATAATGCACAAAAAGCAGGCATCCGTGTTTGCTCTGGCGGCATTCTTGGTCTTAACGAAACATTAGAACAACGCGTTGAAATGGCGTTCGAACTCAAACGTTTACATATTGACTCCGTGCCATTAAACATTTTGAATCCTGTTAAAGGGACTCCATTTGAAAGCAACGAAGCTTTACGTCCATTGGATATCTTACGTACCTTCGCTGTATTCCGTTTTATCTTGCCAAACGCATTGATACGGACTGCAGGTGGCCGCGAAGTAAATCTACGAGACTTACAAGCTTATGCTCTAAAAGGTGGCCTAAACGGTATCATGGTTGGTGGCTACTTAACTACTGGCGGTCGTTCACCTCAAGACGATCTCCAAATGATTCAAGACTTAGAGTTGACTCGCAATACAGCTCAAGTCTAAAAACCTCATATATACCATTCTCTACATCTAGAGGATGTAGTATATAAAATATTCCCTAATGCTTTATAAATATTTTACACATAAAAAGAACCATCTAGTTTGCTGTACTAGATGGTTCTTTTATTTCCATAATAAAATATAAATGGCTTGACCATTTGTGTTCCCTGCAATAGGCTCAGGATTCTCATTAAATTCTACATTCTCATACGGCGTCCCGTCTGACATGTACGCATCTACCTTCAATATTTCCATGGTTCGATTATATCTACTGATATAAACTTTATATCGCAATTCGTCGCCACCCAGTTCATTAACTCGCAGCCACAAAAGCGCATCGTAATCACTTTTCTGTACACTGTCATTGTCAATAAATAATTGGTTTCCTGATACATCTGGTCCAACATAGTACCAGTCCGTTGCGTTAGTAGTCCCCCCTATACTGAGTAGCCACAAAAGTGTTAATATGGTGAATATTTTACTCATATGACTGCCCCTCTCATGCTATCGAGCTGTATATTTTATAAAAGCTTAATGTGGATAAACCTTTATAAAATATACAACTTCTCCTTTATATAATACCAAAATTGTCCCATATTTATCAACAATAATTAAAATTAATTACCATGTTTTTTACAAATATAAGAAATTTAAAGAAATTTATTATATTTCTTCATTTTTAACTCATTTATCATTCCTATAATGATAATGTCAAATGATAGATAGAGGTAACAATTCCCTGGTTGCCGTACGTGTATTTATCTCCCGACAAGTAATACTAACCCCAAACCTACTACTTGTTTAAATACATGATTCATTTGATATTAATACTAACACTCCCCTTACATGAAAAAAGGACTCCAAATGGAGTCCTTTTTTCGTTGTATAAAAACTTCATAGAATACCAAAACATAAGCGGGTATGAATACTATTTACTTTGTAAACCACGATAAACGAGTTCAAAAATAATTTTCTGAGCTTCTAACCACTTATCGCTCTGAGACCACTTGTATTCTTTATTAATAGCGTATAGTCCATGTACTAAAAATACAAAAACGGATACACCCACATCAAATGAAACCCCAAGTGCTTCTGCCATAATGAGCCCTTGCCGACCTTTTTCACGCCGTATAATGCGTTGTAATACATATTCTGCAATTTGCTCATCTAGAAATAAAGGTAAATACTTTTTATGTCGTATAATACGCTGACATAACGGCAATCTATCAAAAATAGAATCGTATGCTTCTCTCAATGACACAGAATCAGAAGCAGCTGATAAGGTTTTAGCTATAGTTTGTAAATTATTATTATCTACCATTCCCGGGTTTGAATAAGCGATTGCATCATCCACTAAATCATCAACAATTTCCATAATATTACTATAGTGTAAATAAAAAGTAGAACGAGTTATACCTGACGTTTTACACAACAATGTTACTGTTACAGACTCAAAAGAATGGTTCTCTAAACAACTAAGCAACCCTTCTTTTAACAACCTACGTGTCATTTCTTTTCGAGTTATCATAAGACCTCCAATATAGACACTTTTATACAATGTGTCTATTAATAAACAGAGTGTTAATTATTGTTGAGACTAGTATAACAAAACAAGGTACACTAATTCTAGAGATTACAAATAGTAATCTATTCAAATAAACCAACAATATTTCAATTAAGGAGATAACTATGACACAATATACTCACATTCGAAATGCAACGGGAAAACTAACAATAAATAACACAACATTTCTTATTGATCCATTCCTAGCACCAAAAGATACTTATCCCGGCTTTGAAGGAACATTTAACTATCAGCAGAGAATGCCTATGGTTGATTTGCCTGTATCAATAGACAATCTATTAAGCGATATAACTGCAGCAGTAGTTACACATACACATCTCGATCATTGGGATGATACGGCAATTAAATCTATTCCAAAATCACTTCCTATTTTTGTACAAAATACAGCGGACAAAGAACTTATTACTTCACAAGGCTTTATCGATGTACGCATCATTTTTGAAAGTCTGGAGTTTAATGGTATCACATTAAGAAAAACAGGTGGCTCACACGGCACTGTAGAAATGTATGCAAATCCGATTCTCGCACCATTAGCAGGCGATGCGATGGGCGTTATTTTTGAAGCAGCAGGCGAACCAACTGTGTACCTTGTAGGCGATACAGTTTGGACAAGTGATGTAGAGAAGGCCCTCCTTCGCTTCGACCCTAACGTTATTATTATGAACACCGGATATGCTCAAATTTTAGGCTTTGAAGATAGCATTATTATGGGTACAAAAGATATTGGCCGCATGGTGGTACGCAAACCAGAGGCAAAAATTATTGCGGTTCACATGGATACAGTTAATCACACAGCAACAAGCCGTGAGGATGTGCGCAAATTTATTAAAGGCAACAACATTGAAAGCCATGTAGCAGTGCCTGAAGATGGTGAAACCATCACACTTTAATAGGTCTAAAACAATTAGTACATTATACTACGGCTAAT
>CAMUQE010000148.1 GCA_947096075.1 Veillonella parvula
TTCTAATAGTCATAATAACTATAAGATCTATAGAGGGTGTTTTTATATTTAACTACCAATTATAATCTATCAAAAGATAAACTATTTTACTTCAGCCCAACCTAAAGTAGCACGCTTTTCATCGATATCTGCCAAAATTTTCTCAGCTACTTTAGCAGGATCTGTATTTACATACATAACAGAGCCTAAGATATCTTTAGTATCTTCTTTAAGCCATTTTGTAACGGCATCAGAGCCTTGTGTAGGTGGCTCAACACAGTGGTAAGAGTTAATCCCCATCAAGCGGAAGCCAAGGGATGCATCAATACCCTTTTCGTTAGACCATTCAGGGCTAGACATAGCAAATGGCAATTGTGGTAAATTAAGGCCGAGCTCTGCAGCAATACCACCGAAGATGCCGGAGGAACGAGCATTATCTACACATTCGCCCACATGCCATACTGGTGGTTGATCATCACCCAAGAACTCTTGCAATGCAGGGCTACATTTCTTGTTAGCATCTGTATTGCAATAGCCAAGTTTCATCAACGGGAAGGATGCACAACCGTTTGTAAGGATGATACAGCCATTTTTAATAAGTGTATCAACGATATCTACAGTTGCTTTTTCATAGATAACGCGAGGGTTGGAACAACCTACTACGTTTACGATACCGCGAACTTTACCAGATTTTAAAGCCTCTGCCAATGGTTTGAAGGAACCATAATATTTAACAGTGGATTCTGGAGAGAAACCAACTTCAGCAGTGATTTCGTATGGCGGAATGAATACAGGCATACCTTTACGCAATTCATGAGCTTCAAGAGCACGATCCAAAATTTTGCGAGCCAATTCTTTTGTTTCAGCCAAGTTAGTGTGATGATGGTCGTAGCCGATATGTTCTGCACCTGGTAAACGAGCTGCATCAGATGTAGTGATAACTTTTGTATTGAAGCAACGTGCTACGTCCATAATAGCAGGGTAAACGTCTTGAACGTCAGCTACCCAGCAATCGAGTGCGCCAGTACCAAGTACAAGTTCCGCACCGATAGCATTACACAATGGAATAACGTTTTCGTAGCGGTACATGCTGGACAAGCCGGAACAACAAATACCATAGAATTGGATGCCTTTGGCACCGATAGCTTTCGCTTTTTCTAAATATTCTTCAGAGGCACCAATTGTACAAATTTGAGATACTAATGTTGGCAAGTGACCATGAACAGCGATGTTAACATACCCTTTTTTCAAGGCACCAATGTTAACTTTGGAAGTACGACGACCACCTTGCCCGAACAATGCGTCTGTTGCGATATCCGCTGCCACTACGCCAGTGAATGTGAAAGCAAGGCCACAACGTAAGAATTGCTTCATATTGCTTTCCCAATCGCCATCTGTACCTACGCATGTACGATGATATGCATCGAAGGCTTCATTGTATGCAGAAATAGGTAAGATATCCAAGTTTTTCCAAACTTCGCGGCGTTCAGCAGGAGCCATCGCAGTAATTGTTTTATATTCGCCAGGTAATGCACGGCTCAAATCTTCTAATAAAACATCTGCCAAGTCATTTGCCACTTCTTTTAAGGAACGACCTTCTTCAGGGATATTGAAAGCTTTACATACAGTACGGATTTTTTCTTCCCCCAAAATTGGAATATCCAATTGGTCATTAGCAGCCGCTTTCAAAGAAATCAAGATTTCACGAGCATGCGCACCATGTTGAGTCAAACCACCTGCAGCAGCACGTGTCATATTACGAGCTACGATAAGATCAGCATCGGCACCACAGACACCACGAGGACTCTTAGGTGTAATTTTACATGGACCCATGAAACAGATACGGCAACATACACCGGCAATACCGAATGTACATTGTGGTTGTTGTTTATCAAAACGGTCAAATACTGTATCGCAACCGATTTGCTCCATGCGAAGAATCATTTCGCGTACCGCAGGATCTGGTGTTTGTTCAATAACATCTTGTTTTGTAGGCCATGTTTTACGATACTCAGCAACGGCTTTCATATAGTCATTTACGCCATGTTCATGAGGTACCCCTGGTTCATGAGTGTGTGGCACCCATTTATCCGTCGGAAGAGCCTTTGCATGACTATGGTCGTGACCATGGTCATGATTGTGGTCATGTTGATGATCGTGGTCGTGACCATGATGATCATGACCGCCACAGTGGCAATGATGTTCATGATTATGATTGTGACCATGATCATGTTGTTCACCATGATTATGGTCATGGGTATTTTTGTTTTCCACATCTTTACTCATTTGAAACCTCCTAGGGGCCTACATAGGCCAACCAATAATAACAAAAACATATTCTACTTTTAATTATATTTAAATCCACTACAATGACGGGCTTTAAATCCTATCTCCTAAATATGTTTTAAACTACTATAAGTATATTTTCTGAAAGGACATTTGTCAATTAAAATTTGAGAAATTTTTGACGCATCTATATCTAAGCATTTGATAATTACAATATTTATTAAATTCGATTCTTTCAGTTTCTTTTCATAAATAAAAAGAGACTAATTCCTAAACTTTACAGGAATTAGTCTCTATAATTTATTGATTGATTTACGTATTAATTTATGTATTAATTATTAATTCATTAATATGCTCTAACCCCTCAGGATATGCCATCTAAATATCTTTATATCTATACATTACAAAAATTGCTGCATAATATGTGCTACTTCAGATAAATGGAAACGTTTTGCCCTATCAGACCTCGCCACAAGAACTAATTGACGGAAACAAAGTTTCGATGCAAGAGGATAGAATTTAACCTTATCGTCATCCCCCTTGCTATTAAGAGTATTCGGTAAGAATGTAATACCATAATCATCTTCTACCAAGGACCGGCATGAATCTAAAGTTTCAGCGCCAATTACGGCTTTTGGCACAAAGGATTCTGCTTGACATAGACGGTTTACCAACGTCCGCAATTTGAGTCCCTCTCTTAGCAAAATAAACGGAAACGCTCCAAAAGGTGCAATTTCTCGAATTCCATCATTAGTCATGAGAGAATCTGCAATATCTATGGCCTTCTTGTTTTCCACACTAATGGCCAATAAAATCTGCTCATCTAAAACGGGATAACTTTCAAGGTCCTGAGAATAAATCGGCGTTGGAAATAATCCTACATCTACTAAGCCATCACAAATTTGCTGTTCCAAAAAGTGAGATTCTCCCTCTACAACATGGAACTCCCAAGAAGGTTCAATCTGTTGAAAGCTTTTCAATGTTTTCCCAAGCATATGATGTCCATAGAATTGAGACAAGCCGATACGCACATGATAGGCTACATCTGTGCCTTGATTAATGATAGATTGCGTTAAAGCCTCCACCTTTAAAACTAACGGCATGCCCTCTTTTGCAACTTGTAACGCCGCAGCAGTTGGTACGACTTTTGTGCGATCACGAACAAATAACGTAACTCCTAGCTCTGCTTCAATACGACGAATCCCCTGACTCAACGCCGGCTGAGAAATATATAATTTTTTAGATGCTTTTGAAAATGATGCCATCTCAACGATGGTACTAATATATTTAATGTCTTTTATGTCCATATACAAGTCCTTATAACTATGTCCGTATACAAGTCTTATAATAAAACATTA
>CAMUQE010000149.1 GCA_947096075.1 Veillonella parvula
TAGAGACTGCTACAAGACGCCTTGTTGAGAAGTTGGCAAAAGGACCTGCACAATCTTATCGCGTTATGAAGGAAATGATGTGGAATAGCTTCTTAGCTGGCTGGGAAGAGTACAAGAAGTTTGAAGTAGAAAACCAATGTGCATTAGGTCTTTCAGAGGACTTCAAAGAAGGTGTACGTGCTTTTACCGAGCGTCGCCGCCCTAAATTTGGTCAAAATTAATATGGATTTATGAATATATGGAATGGATTTTCATGTAATTCATAAGAAGATACGAATATAATTAGAACCGATGTGGCTCCAACTATTGAGTTACATCGGTTTTTGCTTTCATTACACCGAAAAAGTGTATATAATAGAACTATTATAATAGTTTTAGGAGGTCATTATTACATGGCTCAAGATACAATTAAATGTTATGACAGTCCTAGCGATGTTGTTCAAGCATTAGCTGAGGATTTTATTGCTTTCACCAACGAGGAAATCAATCATACTGAAACGTGCATTGTTGGTATTACGGGAGGGACTGTTATTAATGGTTTATTAGAATTGCTTAATTCCCCAGAATATATAGAGCGCCTCAATTGGGAACGCATATTCTTTGTGTGGACTGATGAGCGATTCTTGCCGCAATCTCATGAGGATAATTACTTTAATCGCGTGAAACCTTACTTGTTGTGCAAGGCGAAAGGGGCGGCTCATTTCTTGCCAATCAATACAGATTCTAAAACTGTAATAGAAGCGGCAGCAGAATACGAGAAAGAGGTTAAGACTGTTCTCAAGGCCTGTAAAAAAAGTGGCTTAGATTTGGCATTGCTCGATCTTGGCGAAGATGGGCATACAGCCGGTCTATTTGCAGGTTCTCATGCATTGCGTGTCACAGATCAAGACGTGGTGGCCGTAGAGGATGGCAAGGTATGGGAACGCATTTCTATGACCTTCTCATTCCTGGCTAAATCCGATGCAGTTTGGTTCACTGTGACTGGTGAAAGCAAGAGAACAGCGCTCACTAAAGTGTTATATCAACGTGAGGACTATGAGGATTTGCCTTGGGAAAAACGCATTGGTCGTGTATTGCCTGGAGCGGTGCTTTCACAAGAAGCTATGACCTGGTATGTGGACAAGGCAGCCTATGATGATGTACACTAAAGAGTATAAGTAGTAGTATTAATAAAGGAGATACATATGGGGTCTATAGGAACACCTGAATTAATAGTTATATTAGTGATTGCTCTAGTTATCTTCGGACCTGGTAAATTGCCTGAAGTCGGTAAAGCTATTGGTAAAGGCATCAATGAGTTTAAAGATGCTATTTCGGGGCCTAAAAAGGCTGTTGATGAAACGAAAGAAGCCGTTAAGAAAGCGACTACTATCGACGTAACGGCAGGGGCTAAGAACGACGACAAACATAAAGAAGCTAACGATTAATAGGAGGTAACACTATGTGTAAAGATTGTGGTTGTGGCGAAGATAATGGCGTTGTAACAAAGGTATTTAATGTACCGGGTATGATGTGCAACAACTGTAAAGAAGCGGTGGAAGGGGCATCTCTTGCGCTACCAGGCGTATTGAGTTCAGAAGTAAATTTGGACGATAAAACGGTTACGATTTCTTTTGATCCTACTAAATCCGCTGTAGACGTTATTTCGATGGCTATTGAAAAGACTGGCTTTGAAGTAACAGGTGTTGCAGATGGTGTAGAAAAACATAGTCATGGTTTAATGGGAACATTGAAACGTTTCTTCAAATAATCGAACCTTTGGAGCTGTATTGAAACATTGTTTCGATGCAGCCCTTTTTGTTTAACGAGGTAATATGATGATACGCAAGTTTGATGCTAAAAATTTCAAGTGGGATGGCGTCGACACCTTGGTATATAAGCAAGATGGTAGTCCTTTTAAAGATGTAACACGTCAAGTGTTATACGATGGGGCTTATGATATTCCGTGTCAATTCCGCTATTTTGAATGTTTGCCTGGGGGCTATTCGACCTTGGAATATCACGAACATACTCATATGGTTATGATTTTCCGTGGTAAGGGGCAATTGTTGTTAGGCGATGAGGTTCATGATGTCGCGTCTGGTGATTTCATTGAAATTCCTGGCAAGACAATCCATCAGTTCCGAGCTAATAAAGGCGACTATATTGGATTTCTTTGCTTGGTAAACCAAGAGCGGGATAAAGTTAAATTGTTATCCCCTGAAGAAATGGATGGGTTAAGAGCAAATCCTAAGATCAAGGAATTTTTGGAAAGCTGTTAAGACTGATGGAGGTTCTATGAATACTTTTACGCGAGCTACCCTTACTGTTTTAGTGGGCCTTGTAATCTGGTTCTTGCCTCATACAGAGGCAATCAAGCCTGAAGGGTGGCATTTATTAGCTATTTTCACGGCTACTATTGTGGGCTTTATCTTGCGCCCTTGGCCAACGGGCATTATGGCGCTTTTTGGTATTGTTGTAGCCGTAGCCACTAATTCCATCACTATGGTACAGGCTTTAGGTGGCTATGCAGAGGCGAATGTGTGGCTTATCGTAGCGGCCGTATTCTTTTCACGAGGTATTATTAATTCTGGCCTTGGTAAGCGTATTGCGTACACCTTGATTCGCTCTTTTGGCACAAGCTCATTAAAGCTTGCCTATGCGTTGGCTTGTACGGACTTGATTATTTCTCCAGCTACACCATCTAATACGGCGCGTGGAGGTGGTATTGTATTCCCCATTGTACAAAATATTTCCTTAGCTTTTGGTTCTGAACCTTATGGTAATACGGCCCGCCGCATTGGGGCGTACTTGATGACGACGGCACATACTATTAACACTATTACTGTGACGATCTTCTTGACCGCATGTAGCGGTAATTTGCTTATTACGTCTTTAGGTGCTAAACTGTTTGGTTATGATATATCTTGGTGGGAATGGTTCCAAGCAGGTGTCATTCCTGGTGTGATTTGTATGATTTTGATGCCTTGGTTTATCTATAAAATCTATCCACCAGAAATCAAGGAAACACCAGAGGCTGCTGCAATGGCTCAAAAAGAACTAGAGGCTCTTGGACCTATTACGAAGGCTGAAATTTCTGTTGCTATTATCTTTGTACTTTGCATTTTGCTTTGGGCGACAGCGATTTGGACTAAGCTTCATCCTACAGCTGTTGCGATGATGGGGGTTCTGGCGTGTGTTGTGACTGGCTCTCTTACGTGGGAGGATATCTTGGGTGAACGCACCGGTTGGGATATCCTTATCTGGATGGGCACGCTTGTCGGCATGGCTGGGTTGCTTGGTAAGCTCGGTGTGGTAGCTGTCTTTGCGGACTTTATAAGTCAACATTTAGCTGGCTTCGATTGGTTCTGGGCATCCTTTATCATTTCCGCTACCTTTGTGTATTCTCAGTATTTCTTTGCCAGTGGTACGGCGCGTATTACGGCTCTGTTCTCCGCCTTTGCAGCTATTTTAGTGGCGATGGGGGCTCCTATTCCGTTTACAATATTGCTCTTTGGTTTGATGAACAGCCCTGGCTGTACATTGACTCACTATAGTTCAGGTGTAACACCGATTTTCT
>CAMUQE010000150.1 GCA_947096075.1 Veillonella parvula
AGATGATTTGACCGAACTCACCAAACAAATAGTTAGCACTTACGGACAATACAGGGGCACCTGTTTCGAATAAGCCAAAGCGTTCAACACTTGTAGCACCGATGTTAGCAATAAATACGTAAACAATACCAAGAAGGCCTACCGCAATAGCACCTACTTCCATTACTGTTTTTGTAATCACAGCACGAGAGGTAGCACCACTAAGGCGTACAAAATCGATCACAAGAATAGCAAAAACTACGGAAGCCAAGGCATCCATCGTATTGTAGCCATCTAAGAAACCTTGCAACACAGCTGTTGGTGCATCACCATATGCTGGTTGTGGTACCGCATAATTACCAAGCGGAGTAATAAAGGATTTAACAATTAACAACAGAATTACAAGTAGTAAAGCTGGTGTCAAAATATTACCGATACGGTTAACAAGCTTTTGCGGACTAATGGATAGCCACAAAGAAATACCAAAGAATAAGGCCAAGAAAATTGGTTCCATATTCATGCTTAAACCTTCAGCAAAAGGTTTAATAGCGATTTCATAAGCTACAGTACCAGTACGTGGCGTCGCAAACATTGGACCAATACTCAAGTATAAAGAAATTGTGTACAACAAGCCATAAATCGGATGAACACGACTTGCAAGTTCTTCAACATCTTTACAGGAAGAGTAACCCATAGCTGCAACACCTAAGAGTGGAAGGCCTACACCAGTTAATACGAAGCCGAGCAAAGCCCAACCTACATTATCACCAGCTTGTTGACCTAAGGCTGCTGGGAAGATCAAGTTCCCTGCCCCAAAGAATAGGGCAAATAACATCATGCCTATAGCCAGATAAGCACGGGTCGACAGATTGTCGTTACCATTCATAAATGTAACCCCCTTTAGGTTATATAAAAATAATATTACTATTATAATCTAAAGGGGCTAGGGTATACAAGAAAAATATCCTCACTATTCTATATCCGTATAATGTTATTCCCATAAGTAAAAGGATTTAATTTTTAAATATAGCTGTAAAAGCATGTGACATCACATATCTTATACATATTCGTTCATCATATGGTAATAAATGATTATCTATGAAATGTTTCTTATATGAACTTGCACATCATAGAAGGTACTCCCCCACCCTTGATCTGTGGGACGAGCTGCGGTAAGCGCATTTATTGCCACGTGAGGATCACTCGATTGAGATTGCCACCATACACCTAGTGTTACCAATGTCCCTCTCTGTACTTCATCGTCGTAGTATGCTTTAATTTTTACACTGCCACGATCGTTATAGATTTCTACCTCAGTCCCATCGTTTATGTTATACATTTTTGCATCTTCTGGATGGATGCGAAGTTTCATCAACTCAGGATCATTAAAGTCTAATTCGCAGAAGCTAGAGTCCAAAATTCGAATATCATTACCAATTATGAGCCAAAACGGTGCATTGTCACCATATGGAGGCATATGCCGAATTAATGGTTCTACATCCTGCGGATTATATAGTTCAATTTTTCCAGACGGTGTTTTGAAATCCATCTTATAACTTTCAGGTACCGTCATCTCCACAGGCTCACCGTTTAAAATCAACTCTTGGTCCTTCTTTGATATACGACTCGAAGTCCGCACAATTTGTTTAATAAGATCTCTTTCACTAAGGTCAAAAAAATCATCCTCCAACCCCATGCGTTTTGCTAACTCAGCGATAACTTGCCAGTTGGAACGAGATTCACCGATTGGCTCAATCAACTTGTACCCCGTACCAATTGTGTAATGACCATAAGAATTATAAATATCATCATGCTCCACAGATGTTGTGGCAGGCAAAATAATATCAGCATACTTACAAGTATCCGTAAAGAAACGCTCATGTACCACAGTGAATAAATCATCGCGCATTAAACCTCTACGTACAATATTCTGGTCAGGCGCTGTGATAGCAGGATTTGAAGAGAAGATATATAAACTATGAACTTTAGTTCCTTCAGGGTTTGTAAGCATTTCACCCAGTTTAACCATTGGCATCAATCGTTTAGCGGGTGCATGAACATGCGCCTGTTGCATCACTTCTTTACCAACAAATTTACTACCACTTGCACTCGATAGTAATCCACCTCCAAGATGTTGCCACGCCCCAACCACTGCAGGTAAAGCATTAACAGCACGGCATGTCATAGCACCATTGCCATATCGAGATAGTCCACTACCGAGACGAATAAACGGCGCTTTTGACTTTGCGTAAACATGAGCAAACTCAGTCATCCGCTCCACGGAAACACCGCAAATATCAGATGCTTTCTCCGGCGTAAACTCAAGCAACACATTTTTTACCAGTTCATCGTAGCCTTGGACATGTTCCTTAATAAAATCTGTATCCGCCAAACCGTCACGATGAATGATATGGAGCATACCTAATGCTAGCGCTCCATCACTACCTGGTTTAACGTAAATATGCTCATGAGCTTGGCTAAAAGTATAGGTTTTATGAGTGTCGATAATCCAGACCCGAGCCCCCTTCTTTTTCGCAATGTTCACATCATGTAAAATATGAACATCTGTGGCTGTCGCATTTATCCCCCACAAGACGATAAAATCACTATGTTGCGCCTCTTGTGGTTTGATTGCCAAGGTATCACCATAAACAGAGCGGAACCCCGTCTGTTTGGCAGGAGAACAAATACCTCGGTCTTGGTCTGTAGCACCAATGCGACGGAAGAAATAATCTGCCGCAGGACTCTGAATAACCCCCATTGTCCCCGCGTAAGAGTAGCGCAAAATACTTTCACTACCATATGTAGTAATGGTATCCTTAAAATTGGTAACAATTGTATCAAGGGCCTCATCCCAACTAATACAAATATATTGATCTTCACCAATTCCTTTTTTACCGACACGCTTCATCGGGTGCTGTAAACGCAACGGGGAATGAATTACTTTTTCATAATGTACCATCTTAGGACATAACGTACCTCTTGTGAAAGCATGTGCTCTATCCCCTCGAACAGATATTACTTTATTATTATCGACTGATACAATGAGTCCGCATGCATCAGGACAATCGTAAGGACATACAGATTTATATTCTTTCATGATAAGCACCTCGCTTATAAATTGTATAAACTATAGGATGTATATTTATATTATAGTATAGTATCGCTTGTATAAGTATAACCTTTTACACATCTTCTGATTCTAAGAGGTTTTAGAACTAATTATTTTTTGTATATCAATGCATTCGATTATCACATTACATTTATGACCTCATCACTTATTTTTATATGAGTAACTGAACATTTCAAGTTTTATCGATATCTATCTATTATCATTCTTTCCGACCTCCTAAACAGATATACTAATAAGTTCTATAAAAATACCAAAATTCTCCAAAAAAATCATGCAATCATTACTAAAGTCATAACCATATAGTTTTAGGTATAATCAGACATTTTAATAGTGTCGTATAGATAATGTGACAAAAATCACCGGTACATATGCATGTTTAGTAATG
>CAMUQE010000151.1 GCA_947096075.1 Veillonella parvula
TGATACTCCCCTATAAAAATGGCTATTTATCAACTGTTTGTTGTGACATAGCCAATTAAAATATGCCTTCACGCGTAAGGCGGAAAACAAAACAGGATTTGTATCTGAGCGAAAGGTATATATTTGTGAGTCTTGTAACCGATGCGGATACAAAAAAGAATGCCAACGGTATGTGAAACCAACGACAGAAAATCCAGTAAAAAGAATTGAGATTACACCTGAGTATGATACCGTATTGGCAGAGAACCAAGATAGACTACTCAGTGATACAGGGATTCAATTACGAATGAACCGTTCCATTCAAGTGGAAGGCGCATTTGGTGTATTAAAACAAGATCTTAGATTTAGACGATTGTTACACCGTGGTAGTGGAAACGTGCATAAGATGTTATATCTATTGTCCATGGGATTCAATCTAGCAAAATTACATAACAGAATACAAGCAGGACGAGTTAATACAACATTATTTACGGCAAAACAAACTGCTTAAACCAAGAAATTTTTTAATAGGCCTAGCGGCCTATTTAAGTGCGCCTAAAAACAAGAAACACCAAGAAAACATACGATTTTACAAATCTAATTTTCTTGGTGTTTCTTATATTTTAAAGAGACTGCAACTAGAATGCGGTAAAACCGCATTCTGTTACAGCCCCTTGTGTTATATATTTCTTGTTATATATGTGGTAGTTTAGGCAAATTTAAGGCCTTTTTCTTTTTATGTTTTGCCGGAGCAAATACTTTGAGGACGCGAGGTAATACTTCGATTTCTACTGGCATAGCAGGACCTGCATCGCCATCCATATTAGTGGATAAATCATCACCATCAGATAAAAGCTCGATATAAGCTTTTTTTACGGTTAATGTCGTTGTATAACGAGAATTATAGATAGCACCACTGATAATGAGAGGTAATACACTGAGGATATCGAGGATAAAGTATTCCTTGAAGATGATGATACGCATATAACCATCATCTACAGAGGCCTCTGGCATAAAGCGCTCAAAACTAGACACTACATTGGTAAGTAGGGCTAAAACGAGAGGGGATTTACAGATGAAATCGTCGTTCTCTGTTTTGATGCGGTACGTGTAGTCCTTCGTAGTGAACAACGCTTGTCCTGCTCTCAAGAAATAAGCGAGAGGTCCGAGTATGCTTTTTTCCTTTGGTGTAACCTCATCCACAACCTTAGGAATAACGCCGGCTGCAATATTGTTACAGAAATATCGATCATTACAACGGCCGATATCAATAGTCCGAGTTTCGTTGATATTGATACGTCTGATAGCTTGTGCTGGATTTTGGTGAATGCCGAGAGCACGAGACATATCATTTACTGTACCAACGGGAATAAAACCAAAGGTACATGTGAATCCACCTTGGGCAATACCGTTAACGGTTTCGTTAACAGTGCCGTCACCGCCCATGCAGAATACGGCATCAAACCCGCGTTCACAAGCGTCCTTAGCGAAGCGCGTAGCATCGCCTTCGCCTCTGGTGAATTTGACCTCTATCGTTTCGAACAAGGTACTCAATTTCCATTGTAAATCGAGGGCATAACGGCGCGCTGCACCGCCTCCTGAGACAGGGTTGATGATAATCAAACAACGGCTCATAGTGTACTTCCTTACTTTCAAAAATGAGATATAGCTATTATCTATAGTTAAATTGACAGTCTTAGTTATGAGTTCTATAATTATATTGTATACACTTAATTACGTGCAACATATTTTCTAAGATATATTGTATACTATATTATACTCATTTTAGCCGTTCTTTGAAAGTGTGAAAGCATGAAAACAGAATGGTTAGTAAGGTTTAGGGGATAGTAATGGGAAGACAAAGTTCAAAAGATAAATACAAATTGTCCGCAGTGGATTCTATCGAAAGATTACCTCTCAGTGAACAAGTATATTTAACATTAAAAACAGCTATCTTAACAGGCGAATTGATGCCTCAAGAGAAGCTTAACGAAGTAAAAATTGCAGAACAATTGCAAGTGAGTGCTACACCTGTGCGTGAAGCATTCCGTAAATTGGCTAAAGATAATCTCGTAGTTATCGTTCCTTGGAAAGGTGTTACTGTAAAAGCTGACACTCCAGAGGAAATCGTAGCACTTTACCAAGTGCGCGAAGTAATGGAAGGCCTTGGAGCAAGATTGTGTGCTCGTCATGCTACGCCTGAGCAAGTGCAAGAGTTAAGAGCGCTTTGTAAAGAAATGCACGAAATCGAAGATGCTACAGAACGTGTTGATGTGAATAGCCGATTCCACACAATGATCGCTCATTACTCTGGTAATGAACGTATTGTAGACTATTTAGCCGGCTTCCGTGAGCGCGTTAACCGCGACATGTACATCAGTTCTTTCAATGCCGTACGTACCCATGACTGTGATGATGAACATGATCAAATTGTGGATGCTATCGAACGTCACGACGAAGTAGCTGCAGAAACAGCTATGCGTCAGCATATTAATAATGCATTTATTTTCAAAAAAGCAAATGCAGAAGTACAACATAAAAAACTTAATGAAGTATAATGTCTGCTGATGCTGATGCAATGAACATAATGACATAGGAGAGGCTCCGCCAATGGCGGAGCTTTTTTGATTATTATTTTAAATATCTAATTCAAATTTAATATAGATTATCTTAATATAAGGTAGTTATCATTTGTTGTACTTAATTAACAGCTATATTAGATCATTAGATTAGTTTGCTTTTGTTTGGTTCCGAGATGTTCTCTTGGTGTGGTTCAGAAGCTCTAGCCGTTTATAGTGTGATGTTAGGTGCGCATTACAGTTTTTATAATCTACAACACGCAGTCTTACGAGCTGACCTACGTTGATTTGAAAGGCTTGGGCAATTTTGAAAAGAATCTCCACAGACATGCCGGAGATGCCTGTACCACATTCTAATTTGCTCAAGTAACTGCGGCTGATGCCGATGTGACGAGCTAATTCGTGTTGGGACATATTTAGGGATACTCTAATGATGGCAATTTTATGACCTAAACACACATATTGATGTTGTAAAAAAGGGTCTTCGTACGTGTTGATTCGTAATTCGGTGAGCGGTGTAGATGAGGGGTTCATAGAGACTCCTTCCTTTTCCCTACTCTCTAAATATAGTATACTGAGATTGTTAGCGACTGACTAATATAGAAAACTAGATAATTATCGGTTATTACAGATAATTACACGAATTGTGAAAGTAGTATTACATGTATGCTATAGTAATGTGCTCATAACATTTAGTATGTTATCGTGAGTAAAGGAGGCAATATGGAAAAATACATAGCCGTTGCCTTCGGTGGCGCCACTGGGGCCTTATGCCGTATGGCTCTCGGTGAATGGGTTATGACAAAGGTCAGCTCTTTTCCGTATGGTACGGTAGTAGTAAACCTCGTTGGTTGCCTCATTATCGGTTTAGTCTTAGGCCT
>CAMUQE010000152.1 GCA_947096075.1 Veillonella parvula
TCCTTCGAGTATTACATATTGAACCTGTACCATTATACAAGAGACTCATAAAATTTTCAATACGTTCCGAATATTTTGTTTGGTGTAAGGGATAAACTGTAGTACAATACAAGTAGATTGTATAAATAATATATTCATTTATAGATATATGGTAAAAGGAGGTTGATTAATGTGGAACAGTCTAAAACCCATATGCTTGCTGAAGCTGGCGTAGCAATTGCCATTGCTCAAGTGTTGTCATTTATTACGATTTTTCATATGCCACAGGGGGGCTCTATTAAGGCGGCAGCTTTGGTACCACTCATGATTTACGCATATCGTTGGGGCGGAACACGAGGTATCTTCGTAGGTGTTGTATATGGTATATTACACTTTATTTTAGGCTTTAAATCATCTGTTCATTATTTAAGTATTATATTAGATTATTTGGTTGCTTACGGTGCTATCGGGGTTTGTGGTTACTTTAAAGATTCTCTTTCTGGACTTATCACTGGATCCATCGTAGGTATTGTATTGCGTTGGGGGGCATCTGTTACGAGCGGTGCTGTAGTCTTTGCTAGCTATGCTCCGCAAGGGCAGAATCCTTGGGTTTATTCTATGATTTATAATGCATCCTATATGGTGCCAGATGGCCTTTTAAATATTGCAGTTTTACTATTCATTTACCAAGGAGTTAAACGAGGTTTACAACGTCGTGGATAAATTAGGTTTAATTATTCTGGCTGGAGGACTCAGCACTAGAATGGGGCAACCTAAAGCTTTGTTGCCTTGGATTAATGGTGAAAGTCTTATATCTCATGCCCTTCGTAAGGGCTTAGATGCAGATGTTCAAGATATTCTTATCTCCATCGGTGATGACGAGCAATTAGGACTTGCTATACAGACCCATATTATAGATACATTATCGAACGATGAGAAAAATAAGGTTTCTATTGTTCGGGATTCTGTTGGGCGATGCGGACCTTTAGGGGGGCTGTATAGCACTCTAGCGGTTGGTACTAGTTCTGCTTATGCAGTAATGGCAGTAGATATGCCATTCATGGAAATGGATTTGTATTATGATTGGCTCTATCAAGTAAATCATAATGATTGGAATGTTATTGTTCCTTATGGTGAAAGTGGTAAGTCTGAGCCTATGGCCGGTATTTATAGACCACATATTGCATCTTTAATTCAATCTATTCTTGTTAGTGAAGATATGTCCTTGCATCATGCTCTTGATGTTATTGGTCATGTTGAATCCATTGATGCTTGTGACTATAGCTGGGAATTAAGTAATATTAATCGCTTTGAAGATTATCAATGGGCACGAGCTTTGGCGGAAAATGAATTTCGCCGTGTACCTTTAATTAGTGTGGTCGCATCAAAACGTAAAACGGGTAAGACAACTGTTGTAACGCGCCTTGTGTGTGAGTTACAAAAAATCGGTTTATCCGTTGGTGTTGTCAAAAGCGATAAACATGGCTTTCAGATGGATCATGAAGGAACAGATACAGATCTTGCTTATAAAGCTGGGGCTGATGCGGTTGCTATTGCAGGGCCTACTGAAACAGCGATTCGTATACGTACAAAAGAACAATCAAACCTGTACGAAATGTCACAGTTTATGCCCGTAGATATAGTTATACTAGAATCACGGTCTCAAGGGATTGCCCCTATTATAGAGGTTACCCAAGAGGGACATACGGAAGAGCTTATCTCGGATAACATGGACCGAGTGGCGACGATAGAAATTGGCAAGTTAGATCAAGACGTACCTGAATTGGTACGTCACATACAGGAAATGATGAGGAGTTTAAATGGCCGTCGTTACTGTTGAGAAGGCACTCCAATTGTGGGATGAAGCCTTACAAACGCAAGTTCATAAAGTTGAAACGATTGCAGTTAAGACTGCGAAGGGATATGTACTAGCAGAGGATATTATTGCGCCAACGGATATACCTGCTTTTTCAAAATCTGCAATGGATGGATATGCTATCGTCTATGAAGAAGGCCGTAATGAATATATCGTTGACGGTATCATTGGTGCTGGTGTTGTATGGGAACATCCCGTAGAAGTTGGTCATGCGGTGCGTATTATGACTGGTGCACCGGTACCAGATACATGTGATACTGTCATCATGCAAGAACAAGTGGTTGGCACTGGTGAACCACAAACTACAATTACGATTCAAGGCAAATATCATTGTGGTGATCATATTATTCCACAAGGTGAGGAGTGTAATGCCGGAACTATTGTGATTCCACGAGGTACAGAGGTAACATCTACAGTACAAACCATTTTGACGGGGCTTGGTATGACGAAAATATCTGTTAATGCCATGCCTCGCGTGTTAGTTCTTACCTCTGGTCACGAGGTTATTGAACCTGGTGAAAGTTTAACACCTGGTAAAATTTACAACTCTAATCGAGCTATGATTTGTGGGCTCTTGGAGGATTTAGGGTTTCACAAGATAACACACTATCATGTAAGTGATGCCCCGGAGGAGCTAGACTCTGAAATCAATCATGTTTTGAAACTTAGTGAAGAAGCAGATGTTATTATCAGTTCTGGTGGTGTATCGGTAGGTCTTTTTGATACGATGCCTCTTATTTATGAAAAACTGGGGGCAAAATCTATCTATGCCCGTATTCAAATGCGACCAGGTGCAGCATCATATGGTGCGGTTACCCCGAAAGGTCAAATTATCTTTGGTTTGTCCGGTAATCCAGGGGCTGCCTTTAATGGGTGGCATTTAATCGTAGCACCTACCTTGAAGCGTTATAAAGGGTTGGCTAATTGGACGACTCCAGTGGTGGCTTGTGTAATGGATACAGAAATCTTCAAACGTAATGCCTTTGATCGTTATGTACAAGGGAAAGTCATATTTTGCGGTGGAGCGCCACGTTTTGTGGCTAATCGTCACTTTAATAGTAGTAGTATGTTAGGTCTATATACTGTGAATGCGTTGGCATGTATTCCACGAGGGATTCATGAAGTACATCCTGGTGATACATTTAATGTGTATCTATTAGACTTGCTGCCTGCAGTTTAGAACGTATTGATTTTTAGATTCTTACTCTAAGGCTTTAGAGTTATAGATACAAATATATCTATTTAAATAACTATAATATCTATAGTTAATCATAATATAAAAAGACGAGGTCTCTTAGGAGTCCTCGTCTTTGCGTTTATTCAAAACATTTCGTTTATCCAAAAATATTTTAAATTTTGTCACCAAAGATACTGAAATTTAATCTCAATTAAATTATAATAAAATTAAGGGAAGGATATTTTTTAGTTATATCAATTGGGTTTTGATAAAACTGTTTAAATCTACTTTTT
>CAMUQE010000153.1 GCA_947096075.1 Veillonella parvula
AATAATTTAATTTACTTCTAATTAGCTTTTCTGAGTCTAATTAGAAGTAAATTAAATTATTTAACTGGATATGAAATTGACTTAACTATTTTAAGTTCATCTGAATTAGAAGAAATTCATTTTTTAGATAGATTATATAGTAAATATTTGAAAATAAAATAAGTTAATATTATTTTGGTTTTAAAGAAGGATAATTATGAGTAAACATATTTTTAAACATATTATCGTAGCATCTGTGATTGCCGTATTAGGTGTAAGCACATCTTTTGCAGCTCTTGTTATGGAGCGAGATCAATCTGTAGATACAGCACCTAGTGTAGGTATGTATCGTTTCGAAGTACCTGTAGAGCTACAAGGAACTTATAATAGTGCAGGTGTAGCTAATCTGACAGCATCTATGGAAAAAGAGGCTAATACATTATCCATGAATATGGCTCATGTAAAGGGGAATCCATCTGAGTCTTATGTAGTTGAAATCTATAAAGATTTAGCTGCTATTGAAGCACATCGCAAATCTGACCATTATCAAGTATTTGTTAATGAAGTCGGTTCTAAATTAACAAATCGTAAGATGTACGATGTACAGTCTGTACTTTTATTTGAAAAGAAAGATGCATTATCTATCGTAAATGATGGTAAGGCAGTAGTTACCTTAACTGAGTTTACTGTTGATAGCAATGAAATCGATACGGTACAACGACAATATCAACTCGATATGGAACGTGCCGTTCGGGATGATGCGGGTTATAAGGCTGGTTATGTGCTTCGTGAAAGAAACGCAAAAAATCGCTGGTACGTTATTCAGATCTATAGCGATCAGGAAGCCCTTACTAAACACTTGAATAGCCCAGGTTATCGCTTTATGATGAGCCAAATCCAAGGTAGTCTACAAGGGGTTACTACTAAAGTACTAGATGGAGATATCCTCGTTAATCATGGTGGTCAAGCTTTTGTTAGACCTTAGTTTTTGATATAATACTAATCAGTAAAGTTACTGCTAGCATATTATGTGCTAGCAGTTTTTTGCTATATAATAGGTTATACTCTAGTTAATTCTATTTAGGAGTTATATATGACACAGCAAGAACGATTACGCTATCTTTTAGAGGGATTAGTAGCAGAATATAAAGAGAAACATAACGAATATATAGATATTCCCGTAAGTGAAGAAGAACAATTTACTCTATTTAGAGCACTATGTAATATTCGTCCTGCAGGGGCTATGCCTCTTGAATGGATGAAGATAGAGGATGAATATTTAATTACCTTAGCCCGTGAAAAGGGGATCGTAACCATTAATGATATGGAAGAGCGAGAGCCTCAGATTTATCTGTGGCAAGGAGATATTACTCGATTATCTGTAGACGCTATTGTAAATGCAGCCAATAATAAATTGCTCGGATGTTTTGCTCCAAATCATAAGTGTATTGATAACGCTATTCATACCTTTTCTGGTATTGAGCTTCGTATGGAATGTGCTAGAATGACTGAGTATATGGAAATGCCTGAAAAAACGGGTGTAGCTCGTATGACCTATGGGTATAATTTACCGGCAAAGCATGTAATTCACACAGTGGGACCTATTATTTATGAGGCGGTAACAGATAAAGAGAGACAAGAACTAGCTTCGTGTTATCGATCCTGTTTACAATTAGCCAATGCTTATAACTTATACTCTATTGCATTCTGCTGTATCTCTACCGGTGAATTTAGATTTCCGAATGAAGCGGCCGCACAAATTGCTATCGATACGGTGAGAACCTATTTAAAAGAAACTAATAGTAAAATCCAAGTGGTATTTAATGTATTTAAGGATATAGATTATGACATCTATAATAAACTATTGGGATAAATAAGAGACTCCTTTTGAAATTCATAAAAATGCTGTATCATTTAATAAAGACATACAAAAGGTTATGAATGATTTGTTAGTTTAAGAAGGAGATAATGTACTATGAAATATAAATACACCTATGAAAGTCCATTAGGAACTATGATTATGCTTGGTACATTATCATACTTAACAGATTTGTTTTTTGTTGATGAAAGTCACGCACCTACGTATGATGATGCAGATTATATAGAACAAAAAACAGGTCCTTTTGAAGTGACTATTATGTGGCTCGATCAATACTTCTCTGGTAAAAAGCCTTTTATTATTCCGCCTATTAAATTAGAAGGCACTGAATTCCGTAAGTCTGTATGGGCTGTGTTACAAACAATTTCATATGGAGCTACTACTACCTATGGTGATATCGGTAAAGAGATTGCAAAACAGCAAGGAAAAGAGATGATGTCTGCCCAAGCAGTAGGAGGTGCCGTAGGTCATAATCCTATTTCTATCATCATTCCTTGTCATCGTGTAATTGGTAGTAATGGCCAGTTAACAGGCTATGCAGGGGGAATTGAACGCAAGAAATATATGCTAGACCTAGAGGCGGAACATAGATAATAACAAAAAAGATTACTCCTATGTATAGTTGGTTATACATAGAAGTAATCTTTTTTTATTGAACTATAATTTGATGTTTCTGTAGTTTTTAGAATACGAGTTGATATGGTATTTTAATAACGTACTAATTTTATAAAAATTTATTTTCTAAGGTACCGATACCACTAATTGTAATTGCCACAGTATCTCCTGGTTTTAGCCAAGAATATTTACTTTCATTTTTACCTAATACGACACCACTAGGAGTGCCTGTAAAGATAATATCTCCTTCTTGCAGCGTCATATGAGAGGAGAGAAACGCAATGATATCATAAGGCTTAAATATCATTTGGTTCAAATTTGCTTGTTGACGAACTTCACCATTTATAGTTGTTGTAATGGTAGCGCTTTCAAAATCAAATTTATGAGGTGGAATAATAGTGGGACCAATCGGAGCAAAATTATCTAAGGATTTGCCAAGGATCCATTGAGAGCCTCTAAATTGTAATGTACGGGCAGATACGTCGTTACCAATGGTATAGCCTAAGATATGTTCCATTGCCTTTTCAGGAGATATGTTTTTACCAGATTTACCGATTATAATAACTAATTCTCCTTCATAATCGTAATGGAAAGTTTCGTCTTCAATGGTAATTGTATCATGATTACCTGCAAGAGCATTTGATGTTTTCATAAAGATTTCTGGAAAATCATGTGTAGCTAGACTAGTTTCAGCAATATGATCAGCGTAGTTAAGGCCAATACAAATGATACTTTTAGGATTAGGAATTAAAAAATGTTTATTTTCGTTCATAATAGGGACCTCCTAGTAAAATAGGATAATGTATATCTGAAATTATTATAATATAAATAGGGCGGCAGCTA
>CAMUQE010000154.1 GCA_947096075.1 Veillonella parvula
AACTATATCCAACTTAAACATATTGATATTTTTATATATAATCATACTTCGCTATAATAAACCTATCGAAATTATCGGTTTTACCGTTTATATAAGGAGGATTATTATGGCTAAACATACAGCACCATTCCACTTTGATATCGTAGGTTCTTTCCTACGTCCTGCAGAATTAAAAGAAGCTCGCGAAGCTTTCAATAACGGAAATATTACTAGAGAAGAATTGACAGTCGTTGAAGATCGTCTCATTACAGACCTCATTCAAAAACAAAAGGCTGCTGGTTTACCAGTTATTACAGATGGCGAATTTCGTCGTGCCTATTGGCATCTAGATTTCATGTGGGGATTTAACGGCGTAAAAGAAATTGAACTGGAACACGGTTACAAATTCGTCGGTCAAGAAACAACACCAGGTTCCCTCGCCCTTACAGGTAAAATTACGGGGACAAACCACCCATTCGTTGAACATTTCAAATTTGTGAAACAATTTGAAGACGAAAATACTACGGCACGTCAAACAATCCCAGCCCCATCCCAATTCTTAGCTGAGTTATTCCGTGAAGACAACGGTATTACAACACGCTCCTTCTACCCTGATTTAGAAGAACTCATTCAAGATATTGCAGCTGCCTATCGTCAAGTGATTAAAGACCTTTATGATGCAGGTTGCCGCAACATTCAATTTGATGACTGTACTTGGGGCATGTGTTGTGACCATGATTATTGGACAGGTCGCCAAAAGGATAAAAGCGTAACCATCGAGGGTGAAACGGCTAAATATTTACGTTTAAATAACTTGGCACTCGAAGGTCGCCCTAAAGATTTAGCATTTACTACACATGTATGTCGCGGTAATTACAACTCTACCTGGGCCGCTAGCGGTGGTTACGAACCTATCGCCCCTATTCTATTTGCCAAAGAGAATGTAGACGCTTATTACTTAGAGTTTGATGATGATCGTTCTGGAGGTTTTGAGCCATTGCGTGAAGTTTCTCCTAATAAAAAAGTTGTTTTAGGCCTTATCACATCTAAACGCCCAGAGTTAGAAGACAAAGAAATCATCAAAGAACGTATCAAAGAAGCGACAAAATATATCCCGCTCGAAAGACTTTGCTTATCCCCTCAATGCGGCTTTGCATCCTGTGAAATCGGCAACCAATTGACCGAGGAAGAACAATGGGCTAAACTAGCATTAGTTAAAGAAATAGCTCAAGAAGTATGGGGTGATTAAATGAATGAACATACAATATATTTAGGTGGCGGTTGTTTCTGGGGCCTTCAAGGGTACATCAGAAAAATCTCCGGTGTCCTTTCTACTGAAGTCGGCTATGCTAATGGTCCTACAGAGAATCCAAGTTATGAAGATGTATGCCACAATAGTGGCCACGTAGAAGCCCTCAAGGTCACTTACGATGCTGATATACTATCTTTAGACCACTTAATTCAATATTTCCTACGCGCTATCGATCCATTTAGCGTTAATAAACAAGGTGGCGACGTAGGCATTCAATATCGTACGGGTATTTATTATACTGATTCAACCGATAAGGCCGTTATTGAAAGCACCTTAGCTCGTGCTCAAGCCTTTGAAGGCAAACCATTTGCTATCGAAGTATTGCCTTTAGAGAACTACTACTCTGCTGAGGAATATCATCAAGATTACTTAGACAAAAATCCTAATGGCTATTGTCACATTCCATTAGGTCTATCCGATGAACCACTTATCGATGATAATGCATATGCTAAACCTTCCCAGGAAGATTTAAAGACTTTAACGCCACAAGAATTTGAAGTAACTCAAAACTCTGCTACTGATGCACCTTTCAGCCATGAACTAACAGATGAGTTCAAAGCAGGTCTCTATGTTGATATTACAACTGGAGAACCCCTTTTTGTATCAGCCCATAAATTCGATTCTCATTGTGGCTGGCCTAGCTTTACTAAGCCAATAGCTAAAGATGTTATCAAATATTACCAAGATGACTCACATGGTATGAATCGCATAGAAGTTCGTAGCCGCATTGGTAATGCTCATTTAGGTCATGTATTTGAAGATGGGCCTAATGGCTCTCTTCGTTACTGTATCAATGGATCTGCTTTAAAATTTATTCCTAAAGAAGAATTAAAAGGTACCAAATACGAATACTTAATTCCATATATTGAGGACTAGTTAAAATAAAAGGACGCCATACATATGTAAGGCGCCCTTTTATTATATTAATCCAAAACGTACACTGTAACGTCTTGACGACCAAAGTCCATAGCCTCACCATAAGAGTCCATTACAAGGTCGATTTTATTACCTACTATAGCACCACCTGTATCGGCAGCAATAGCTTCACCGTAACCAGGAATAAATAAACGTGTTCCCAATGGAATAACATCTGGGTCAACTGCAGCAATGCCACGTACTGCAGGTACACCCGTAGCTGTAATACCAGCACCATCACCATCGCCAGCAAGATAAGCAGATGCTTCCATTACGATAGCGCGAGACGCACGACCCGCCATATTACGAGATGTAGTCACCTCACGAGTACCCTCTTTAATAATTGTAGGTACCATTGCACGTTGTGTTACTTTAGATACGTCATTAGTTTTAATAACTGTACCATTACTATATAGTGTTTCACGTTGCACTCGTTCTAAGCCAGGTTGACCAACTTGAACAACCTCTTCTTCACCCTTAGCCATAGTATCATCTTTTTGACGAACGACTTCAACAGCAACGTCTTGATCTACTGTAGATAAAGAGCGACTTGTTACTTGAGCAATTGTTATACGTGTACCACTTAAAACAGATCCATTTTCATCGCCCACAACTACATAGTTAGGCGCTTTGAACCCAAGCTCATTAGCAACACCTTGAGCAGTTGTTTCTGTAGTAAATACAGCTCTTGTTTTACCATTTACAGTTACATAAACTGGAATAGCACGAACAACCGTTAATGTTGTTCCATTTTGAACTGTAGATGAACTAGAAATAACTTTATCATTTGGATTTAACTTAACCCCAGCATCACGTACAATGCCTTCGTTAGAATTTAAATGCGTTCTAACAGTGTGTACTGCACCATCTACCATAACGGTAACGGTTTTATCATTGTAGGAAAAACCGGTCATAGTTACAGCTGTTACAATCAATCCGGCAACAACAGACGAAATATATCGCTTGTGTGTCTTATGAATTCTCATGTTGTAATCCCTCCTGTAATGATATTATTCTACTACAGATAGATACAACCTGTCAAACACCATAAGTTAACAATAAGACGAAACCCTTTATA
>CAMUQE010000155.1 GCA_947096075.1 Veillonella parvula
ACTTATTTGTTTATTTTTATCAACTGTTTTTAGCTTAACTTGCTCCTCTAGAATAGTAATAATTTCTTGTAGTGAAGATCCACCATATATAATTAAACTAGGAATAGCCTGCAACACTTTACCATTTTCAATACTCGTATAAATTTTTAAATAGTTAGCATCTAATCCTGCTAGCGACATAGCTAAAGTCCCAAAGGTTGGTAATAGCGAACCATCTAACGCTAATTCTCCCATAAACAGACTCTTATCAAATAAAGCCGAAATTTTAGCTTTACGCCCCTTTATCTGTCCTGATGCAAGCAGAACCCCTAAAGCGATGGCTAAGTCGAGTCCAGCGCTACTTTTACGAATTGTGGCAGGTGCTAAATTGACTACGATGCGTCTCATTGGGAATTCGTAGCCACTATTTTTAATGGCCGCTCGCACTCGTTCACGAGCCTCTTTAACCGATTGATTCGGTAGACCAACGATATCAAAAACCGGCAACCCTTGCGATATATCAACCTCTACAGTAATGATGCATCCATCAATGCCGTGTAAGGTGGCTCCATATAGTTTTGCGTACATAAACTAACCTCACTAAAAGCACTGCGGCAAATAATGAATAGAACTTTGAAAGTCCTCGTGAAGATATACCTCTATAACATCAAAGGATATTTCCTTCCAACGGCGCTTTTTTTGATTAAGATCATATAGAAACAACATTGCAGCTCTTTTAATATGCTTTTGTTTTTTCTTAGTGACTGCCTCACGTGCCAAACCATGTTGCATGCCTCGGCGAGCTTTTATTTCAATAAAATGATATACTAAATCCCGTTTAGCAATGATGTCGATTTCTCCTAACCGCGTTCGATAATTTGTATCTACTACTGTAAGTCCTAGTTTTTCAATATAATTGGTGGCTACCCGTTCACCCCATTTGCCCAATTCTTTTGAATCTAGCTCATTAAATGCTTTCCCAGTGCTAATTGTTTTCATATATACCTCCTAATAAGGTGTATCTACAACAATAACCCATAAAATTTTTATATCTACACTATATTAATCTTTCAACAGGTAATACTTACTTGTAGAGTAAAATACGTAAGATGTAAAAGTAAATACAAAAAAGGTTCCTAATAGTCACATAGGTGACCAATAGGAACCTCTTTACGGTTATGAACTATATGCAATTATTCAGGCTTAACCCAATGCACGATAGATTTAATAGGCTCAAAGCTCTTACGATGAAGCGGTGTTACCCCTTGTTGTTCTACCGCTTCTTTATGAAGCTCAGTATAGTATCCCTTGTGGATACCAAAACCATAGCCAGGGTATTCCTCATCGAGCTGTTTCATATAGCGATCTCGCGTAACCTTTGCAATAATAGATGCAGCTGCAATATTCGCACTTTTGCTATCACCCTTAACGATAGATTCTACAGGAATCGTTAAGTCTGGCAACTTCATGGCATCAGCTACTACTGCTTCTGCTGGTACACTAAGCGTGCGAATCGCCTCATACATAGCTTGACGCGTAGCTTCGTAAATATTGAGTTCATCAATTTTCTCTGGACCGTAGGAGATACAACTCACCGCTACGGCTTCAGCCATAATGATATCATATAACTCTTCACGCTTTTCTTCTGTTAGCTTTTTAGAGTCATTAAGGCCATGAATCAATGTCATAGGTGGCAAGATAACAGCCGCTACTGTTACAGGGCCTGCAATAGGACCGCGCCCCACTTCATCTACACCAGCCACATGATAAATGCCTTGATCGTAGAACATTCCTTCATAGTCATACATGCTCATGAGGCGTTGCTGTTCTTTTAACTCTTTTTCTTGGCGCTTAATATAAGAAGCGGCTAATTTTTGTACAGAACTACGAGTATCCTCTTGAGCTAGCGATAATAGCTCTAAAGCTTGTTCAGTTTCAAAAAGAGCTTTAATATCTGCCACTTTTAACTTGGCGAATACTTCCTTATCCATTTTGTATATCCTCACCATCTTCAGGATAATATAGCTCTTCATCTACCTTATCAAGGGTAATTGTACCTAATTTAGTATTGCGGTAATCTTGCAAAATAATGCGACGTGCTTTATCAAAGTCTACAACGCCACCACTAACGAGACAGCCTCGACGACGGCCGATACTTTCAAGAATGGTATCAACATCTGTCATTTCTTCTTCTTTTAATTTATAACGTTCCACCAAAATATTAGGCGTATTAGTCAGTAAATGATTTAATAGCTGTTTCATTACATGCTCTAAATCGTAAACATCATCAGAAACGGCACCCGTCATAGCAAGGCGAGCCGCCGCGCGTTGGTCCTCTAATTTAGGCCATAATACACCTGGTGTATCAAGCAATTCAAGATTTTTACCGATCTTAACCCATTGTTGGCCACGTGTATGACCAGCTTTATTAGCTGTACGCGTTGCTGCAGAGCCAGCTAAGGAGTTAATCAACGTAGATTTACCAACGTTAGGAATCCCTAAGATGATGGTACGTACAGAACGACTGCGAATACCTTTAGCTACCCAACGGTCTATGATAGGCTTGCTTAAACGCTCTACCGTAGATATTAACTTCTTATTACCCTTACCAGACTTAGAATCAATAGCCAATACAGTGATACCTTGTTTAGTAAAAAATTCAGTCCATTCCTTTGTGGCTTTAGGATCTGCTAAATCTACTTTATTTAACAGTATGATATGAGGTTTCTGACCAATAAGTTCAGTGATTACAGGGTTCGCACTAGAACGTGGAATACGGGCATCTAATAACTCGATAACTACGTCTACCTTTTTTATATACTCCGTAATCATACGAGTAGCTTTCGCCATATGTCCAGGGAACCAATGTACGATAGGTGAATCTGCCATAGTATTTCCTTTCATTTCTAAATTTTAGTAAAAATAAAAGGCTGCCAACGGCAGCCTTTTATGAACATTAGCGTTTTTCGCGAATACGAGCAGCTTTACCAGTAAGGTTACGTAAGTAGTACAATTTAGCACGACGAACAACACCACGGCGCATAACTTCAATTTTAGCTAAACGTGGGCTATGAAGTGGGAATGTACGTTCTACACCTACACCAGATGCAATACGACGAACTGTAAAAGTTTCGCGTACGCCACCGTTTTGACGTTTAATTACCAAACCTTCGAACACTTGGATACGTTCACGAGTACCTTCCACTACTTTTACGTGTACACGAACTGTGTCACCAGCACGGAATGTAGGGATGTCTGTACGAAGTTGTTCTTGT
>CAMUQE010000156.1 GCA_947096075.1 Veillonella parvula
TTACTGACCCCCAGTTTAACTGGGGGTTTAGTCATGCCTATTCGGCGTACAATTATCTCAAAATCAATTTTATAAAATTGATTTTGATGAACCTATTATAGTACGCCTGCTTTTACAATGCAAGATATCAATTTATAACTTTTCTTATAAAAGTATAATTATTATAACCGTATATCCTCCACTAGATAAATACCTAGAATTCTAAAAGAAGCTATATAGAATGTATTCAACTATCTAAAGTCTAAAAAACATAAAGGGCATTCACTAGCCGTCGCTAGCAAATGCCCTTTATGCATATAGTTTGAGAGTGTAAGGACTGTTGAGAGAGAGTATATGTGATCTAGATAAGCTTTAGAGAGAACTTATTAAGAGAGAGAAGTTAAAATATTACTTATCTAGAGTCATAGTCAGCCTTACTTAAATAAGTATACATGGAATATCTAAACTATCAAAGTAACTATATAAACAATTCTTAAACCTTTGATTATATCTCTATAATAAAATCTCTATGAAGTCATATCTAATCAACAGCCACGAATAACGTGAGTATAATGTGAATGCATATTTTCGATACTAAACGAATTTATACCCTACGCCCCATACTGTAATAATATGCTTACTATCAGATGGATTATCCTCAATTTCTTCACGTAAACGATTAATATGAACCGCTACAGTTGCATAATCACCATAGGAGTCAAGACCCCATACACGAGAATATAATTCTTCTTTGCTAAATACAATATCACGGTTACGCATCAAGAATTCTAACAACTGGAATTCTTTCTTTTTGAGATGAACCTCTTTTTCATTCACCCATACTTTCATCATCTTAGGATCGAGACGAATTTCACCGGATTGAATAGCGTTAGTTTCCATTGCATCGCGCTCTGTTAAACGTTTATATTGCGCCAACATGGCTTTAATCTTCGCAATCAATACAGATGGAGAGAATGGCTTTTCAATATAATCATCAGCGCCTACGCCTAAACCACGGATTTTATCGATATCGTCAAGGCGCGCAGTTACCATAACGATTGGTACACGAACTTTGTCACGAATTTGGCGACAAACTTCAAAACCATCCATTTCTGGCAACATAACATCAAGGATAATAAGGTCTACAGGAGTATTCAATGCTGCTTCAATGCCATCTGTACCATTAGTCATAATAGTTACATCATAGCCCGCCACCATTAAATAATCACGCTCAATATTGGCAATATCCAAATCGTCTTCAATAATTAAGATATGTTCACTCATGATTCTTCTCCTTGCTTAGGAAACTCTAATATAATACGTAGACCATGTGGCCTTACATTTTCAATCATAACTCGGCCTTCAAAGATTTCCATAATTCGACGGATAATCGACAATCCTAGGCCACTACCTTCTTGAGGATTCGTACGAGACGAATCTACACGATAGAATGGGCGCATCAGACGCTCTAGAGATTCTGGTGGTACACCTGGACCATCATCACTGATGACACAATATACAAAATCATCATCACTCGTTACATCTATGACGCAATGACCAATATCGGCCATTTTATACTTAGCACTATTGTTCAACACATTCTGCAAAACTCGTTGTAACAATTGTGGGTTAGCATTGATAAAAGGTGTTTCCGTAGCTATACGAGCCTTAATCTCAAGCCCCTTCGATTGATACGGAGCTAAATGATCTTCTACAAAGTCATGCACAAACTGACCTAATTCAATTCGCTCAGACGGACGAGATTCTTTTTTATAGTTCAATGTTGTTATGAGGAATAGTTCCTCTAACATAGAATCCAAATCATTGGCCCGCTTCAAAATAATCCCCATATATTTTTTTTGTTGCTCTTCCGTTGGTGCAATACCATCACGAACACCTTCAGCATAAGCTTTAATAGCCGTCAACGGAGTTCGTATATCATGGGATATACCAGCGAGTAGCTCTTTCTGTTGTTCTTGTTCCATTTCAATCTGACGATTTGCCATTTCTAACGACTTTGTCATGTTCTTAACGTGAATCATGATAAACCGTGTAACAAATCGGTTAATAGCAAAAAATGTAACAATAAAGAGCAATATGGAAACTACGATGATATAAAAAGATACGGATTCCATTAAGCTATCACTACCATGAGTAGCACGCCTAATCGCAATATGGTATACATAGGAATGACGTCCATCGTACTTTCTCATTTCATAAACGAAAGTATTATTGGATTGATATACGATGCCCTGTAATTCAGGATTAACATCAATAAGACCAACAATGGCAGAAGCACTATAGATTTGTGGATTACCGTAGTTATACACCATGTTTCCTTGATCGAGTACTTCAACATATACTTCCTTTGGATCAAGTAGGCTATAGCTAGGCTTAACCAAGCTATTAATTAGATTATTTTCTAACCCATAAAAGGTAATGGTTTCAGTTATTCGACTGACACTTTTAAACTGTTGTTCCTGCTCAATACGCAAATAATAACCGGCATTGGCCAATATGCGCAAACCTGTAAAATATAGCAAAAATAAGATAATTGCTATTAAAATAGGTACAACAAACAGCACAACATTGGATATCCAAATTCGTATTTGTAAATTCACAGGATTACCTCAATATCATAAATAGTAGATACTCTCTATAGTTTACGCTATTTTTAATGCTTAACGCAAGTAAAACACGCAAATATCCAACATGTTTTTCACGATTCTTTCATACGTAGTTTATAATTGACTGATTATTCAAAGGTACCTCTACCCTTTTAATATCTTATGCTTTTCGTAATAATTATATTTTCACACGCATCCATGTATCTTATAGCGATATGAAAAATGGTAATATCTGATATTTCATCAGTTTTTTAGTCTCCTCTTTTAATAGGAACTTGTCTATACTATTTATAAAAAACTAAAATATAAAACAACTATTGAATCTCTTCATTTAATAAAACAAAATATATACTGGATTATACTATTTCTCTATGAGGATAGCTTAAATATGGTCAAATCAGAACCACCCGTAAAACGGGTGGTTTGCTCACGGGCTATAAGCCCGTAGTACTAGGCCAGCGTCTAAAGGCGCTGGCTTTCACTACGTTCAAGCCACAAGCCATTGACTCGTAACGGTCCCCTTAAAGGGGATATGTATTACTTGCTACCCTTAAAAGGGTCCTCATATTCTTTTACACT
>CAMUQE010000157.1 GCA_947096075.1 Veillonella parvula
TATTATTTCAAATCTAATAATAATATGTCATATGTCGTCATATCCTCTTATTATATTTTAATATATCGTTTTACTTTATTGTATTTTATTTTGTACCGAAGATACGGTCACCTGCATCACCTAAGCCAGGCAAGATGTAACCATAATCATTAAGCTTTTCATCAAGTGCTGCTACATAAATAGGTACATCAGGATGTTCTTTATTTACAGCCTCTACACCTTCAGGAGCAGCCACTAAGCACATTAACTTAATATGCTTAGCTCCTTTTTCTTTTAACAATGTAATAGCTGCTGCTGCACTTCCTCCAGTAGCAAGCATTGGATCAGTTACGATAAAGTCACGTTCGCCTACGTCAGATGGTAGTTTACAGTAGTATTCTACTGGTTTCAAAGTTTCAGGATCACGATACAAACCGATATGACCAACTTTTGCAGTTGGAATTAAACTAAGCATACCATTTACCATACCTAGACCAGCGCGAAGAATTGGAATAATACCCAATTTTTTACCTGCAATTCGTTTGCCAATCATTTTAGTTAATGGTGTTTCTACCTCCACATCCTCAAGTGGTAAGTTGCGTGTAATTTCATACCCCATCAACATAGTAATTTCATCAAGTAGTTCTCTGAAATCTTTAGAGCCTGTTTGTACGTCACGCATCAATGTAACTTTGTGTTGAATCAATGGATGTGTCATAACATTAACTTTCATGACTGTCCTCCTATAAAACAATATACATATCCCATTCTAGCTATTAACTATCATATTTACTCTATCACAGATTAGAAAATCATGCCATAAAAATATTAAAAGGGATGTGCCGAGGGCACACCCCTTTTATACTACCTATAAACTTATAGGACTATAAATATATAATGTAATTTTAATGTAATCGATTAGTACAATGGATACGCTTCACAAAGTGTAGCGACACGTTTACTAGCTTCTTCATGGACCGATTTATCTTCAGGATTTTTAAGAACCACTGCAATAATATCGGCAATTTCTTCCATATCTTTCACTTGCAAACCACGTGTCGTAAGAGCTGGCGTGCCAAGTCGAATGCCGCTTGTTACAAATGGGCTAGCTGGATCAAATGGAATTGTATTTTTATTACATGTAATACCTACTTCATCGAGTAAGTGTTCAGCCTCTTTACCAGATAAACCAGTATTACGAACATCTAAAAGCATAACATGAGTATCTGTACCACCAGAAACAATTGTTAAGCCCTTTTCTTGCAATGCTGCAGCCAACGCTTTTGCATTGTCGATGACTTGTTGTGCATATACTTTGAACTCAGGTTGTAAAGCTTCACCAAATGCTACGGCTTTAGCAGCGATAACATGCATCAAAGGACCCCCTTGGATGCCAGGGAAAATGGCTTTATCGATTGCTTTAGCGTATTTTTCTTTGCAGAGAATCATACCGCCACGAGGGCCACGCAATGTTTTATGAGTTGTTGTAGTAACGATATCCGCATATTCTACAGGATTTGGATGTAAACCTGCTGCTACAAGACCTGCGAAGTGAGCCATATCTACCATGAAGATAGCATCAACTTCATGAGCTACATCAGCCATTTTTTTGAAGTCGATTTGACGACTATAAGCACTACCACCGGCAATAATCAATTTAGGTTTTGCTTCCAAGACAATCTTGCGGAACTCATCATAATCGATTTGTTGTGTTTCTGCATCTACACCGTAAGGTACTACGTTGAAATATGTACCAGATACGTTAACAGGGGAACCATGAGTTAAGTGACCGCCATGGGACAAGTTCATGCCCACAATAGTATCACCTGGTTGTAATAATGCGAAATACACGCCAAAGTTTGCTTGAGAACCAGAGTGAGGTTGCACGTTAGCATGTTCTGCACCGAACAAGCGTTTTGCACGTTCAATAGCTAATGTTTCAATAACATCAACATTTTCACAACCACCATAATAACGTTTACCAGGATACCCTTCTGCATATTTGTTAGTCAATACGCTACCTTGAGCTTCCATTACTGCTTGAGAAACGAAGTTTTCAGAAGCAATCATTTCCAATTTGTCACGTTGACGTGCCAACTCCTGATTGATAACAGCTTGAATATTAGGGTCTTGTTTTTCTAAGAAACTCATAAGTATCCTCCTCATGTAAATATATGCGTATAAGGTAACGATGTATTACTTCTCTAAGGCTTTAATCTTTTCCACACGGCGTTCATGACGGCCACCTTCAAAATCCGTTGCCATCCAAATAGTAACGATATCCTTTGCAAGGCCGGGGCCGATAACGCGTTCCCCCATTGTGAGAATATTAGCGTCATTATGTTCACGACATGCATGCGCAGAGAATGTATCATGACAAAGAGCAGCGCGAATACCTGCAATCTTATTTGCTGCAATACCGATACCAATACCAGTACCACAAATCAAAATACCTCTGTCTACTTGACCAGATACAACTGCATTTGCTACAGGTACAGCAATATCAGGATAGTCGCAAGAATCAGCTGTATGACAGCCAAAGTCCTCTACTTCATGTCCCAATGCATTTAACAATTCCTTAACGGATGCCTTTAAATTTAATCCGCCATGATCACAACCGATTGCAACTTTCATAATTTCATCTCCTACGCCTTCTGAGGCACTGATGTAAGACCAGCCTCTACTAAGTGATAAATTTGTTCCGCACATTGATTATATACGGTTTGATCAGATCCATATGGGTCCGTAACATCACCATCTTGACCACCCCACTCGGAAATCGTTTTGATTTTACTTTCCTCAAATGGGAATTGGCGAAGTAGTACAGATTTATGATCTTTCGTCATACCAATGATAAGATCTGCTGCATTCACGAGTTCCATCGTCAATGGCCTCGATTCATGATCAGAAATATCTGCAATGGAACGGACGGCTTCCACGGCTTGTTCAGTTGGTCTTGCGCCATAAGCGGCAAATAACCCAGCCGATACAGTGGTAACATCCTTATGTTGCTCCGCTGCAAGTACCCGTGTAATACCTTCAGCCATAGGGCTACGGCAAGTGTTACCGGTACACACAAATAAAATATTCATAATAACATCCTTACTTAATCACATTTTGTGATTACTTTATACATTATAGCAAATTCATCCAATATGTAAAGACATATTTCTATTATCAGTGGACATTTT
>CAMUQE010000158.1 GCA_947096075.1 Veillonella parvula
GAAAGACCCTTATAGGGTCAGAGCAAACCACCCGTTCTACGGGTGGTTATGATTTTGAATTAGTGTGAGACGTGGCGTATTTATAAAGTATCATAATTATATGATTCATGATTTGGTTCTAATCTTAACTTTTATAATCATCATTAAGAAGTTATGGGTGATGTAGAAGAATATTAAGAAGAATATAAGGAGATCTACATGACATTTTCAAAATATAAGAAAACAGTAATTGCGTGTATTCTTGCTTTGGGTATTGGAGTAGGCGGAGGATACTATTTCTTTGGCAGCCCTGTTAATACGCAACCAACAAACGTGAGAGAACAAACTAAACAGACTAAGCCTATTACTGAAACACGTAATACCTATGTAGTACAAGCGGCTAAAGAATCTGGGCCTGCTGTAGTAGGGATTACAACACAAGTATTTCAAAAGGATATTTTTAACCGTACTATCTATGCTGGAGAAGGTGTTGGGTCTGGTGTGCTTATCGATAATGATGGACATATTGTAACAAATAAACATGTTGTGGCGGGGGCTAAAAATGGGGAGGTTACAGTATCATTGTCTGATGGCAGTACGGTGACGGGGACCGTTATAGGTTCAGATTCACAGACGGATTTAGCAGTTGTAAAAATTAAACCTCCAAAAGATATTAAACCTATAAAAATTGGTGACTCTGACTCCTTACAAGTAGGGGAGCCAGCTATTGCTATTGGCAATCCTTTAGGTCTTGAGTTTAAAGGTTCAGTTACCTCTGGTGTTATTAGTGCCTTAGCACGTACAATTGATGATCAAGGTCAACGATTCCCATTGATTCAAACTGATGCAGCCATTAATCCAGGTAACTCAGGCGGTGCTCTCATTAATGCAGATGGAGAGTTAATTGGTATTAATAGCGCCAAAATCTCTAAAGAGGGAATTGAAGGTATGGGCTTTGCCATTCCAATTAATTCTGCGATGACAATTGTTGATTCTATTATTAAAAATGGTAAGGTCATTCGTCCTTATATTGGGGTATGGGCTGTAGACCGTCAAACTGCAGCTCGTAATAATGTAATCTATGAAGGTGATGGACTCCTTATTGTGCAACTTGATTCAAATGGTCCTGCTGCACAGGCTGGTCTCGTAGAAGGGGATACGATTGCGCAAATTGATGGTAAGGATATTACTACATTACTCGAATTAAAAGAGCAAATCGATGCTAAGAGCCCTGGAGATACAATTTTAATATCCTATACTCATAACGGAAAAATGAAGAGCACACAGCTTAAATTAGGACAAGCATCTTCGAAATAAGTGCTCTATGCTTAGAAGAAAAATAAAATCCTCATCCTCAGATGGGGATTTTATTTTTACAAGGTACCTTGCATTGCTAGGTACCTTGTGATATTATATATTTGTTAGTACATGATAGTGACCGTAAGAGAGCTTTCACATTGGCAGATAGGCACGGCCTAAAGGGAGGAACTATGCAAGTTCAATTGAAAAAAGGTGTTATGGACATGCTAGTACTAGCATTATTAACACAAGACGATCGCTATGGATATGAAATCGTAAGTACAATTTCGGAATATATTGAGATTTCAGAAGGAACGATATATCCATTATTTAATAGATTAAAGAAAGAAAAGTATGTTGATACGTATTTGAAGGAGTCCTCTACGGGGCCATCTCGGAAATATTATCACATTACGGCCGATGGTCGTGCAGCATACAATAAGATGCGCCAAGAATGGGATGAGTTTTCTGGTGTTATCAATATCCTGTTGAAAGGAGTTGACTATAATGAACAAAAATAGCTTTTTGGAGGCTTTGCGTAATATCTTTAAAAAGGCGCATGTTGCCGATGTAGAGAATATTATAGAGGTTTATGAGGAACACTTTGCGGTAGGTTATGAAAAAGGCCTTACCGATGGTGAAATTATTAAATCCTTAGGAACACCAGAGGAAATCTATGCATCCTATGTAGATGCAGGCATTATTACAGATTCATCCAGTCAAGATGGTGGTGAAAGTAAATCCGTTAATATGCAAGAAATCTATGCTAGATTTGATGATTATAAAGAACGTTTATTGCCACAATTGCCTGGAATGGCTAAGAAGGCTTCTAAAACATTACTATCAATTGGTAGTACTTTATCATATATTGTAGGAGTTCTTGTATTTATCATTACGCCAGCTATCTTATATTTATTAGGTAGTTCATGGCAACCTTTTGAACATATAACTGCATTCCCTGCAATGTCTACTATGACTCTAGTAGCATTAGGCGGTGTAGGGCTCTTCGGAGGACTTGTATGTATCTTTGTAGGGCTTGAGCTTCGCGGTGTGCGTGAACGTTACTTCCATAATGTAGATTAAGGAGGAACTATGAGACGAATTATAATAACAGCTATTCTTACAGTCATCTGTGCTGTTGGAGCAGTTACATCTTTTGCAGTTAACGATTTACCTAATTTCGGTGAATGGATGAAAACGAATGAACAACAGTTTAGAAAACCACATAGACATGATGGTCCTAATAAGTATATGGATAAACATATGATGGATGGAAATAATCAAATGATGCCTCAAGGTGGTATGGGACCAAACAATGGTAAGCATATGCACCAAAATGGTCAAAATCAAATGATGCATCAAGATGGTATGAGACCAAATAATGGGAGGCGTATGGACTCAAATGGTCAAATACCTCCACAAGGTCAACCACTTCCAGGTGGTCAACCTAATGGTAATGTACCACAACAACCAACTGGTCAAGGTGCACCACAAACTACACAAAACCAATAGTATTCTATTAGTCCCTTTCTAGCAGAATACTTTGAGAGTACGTGGTCATGAAAGTGCATTCATGGCCACCGTAGAGCCACACACTCTATGTAATACATTTGTATCAGAATCTCTCTCTTACACACAGTAACTACACAAAAACCAAAAGAGCTCCTCGTTGAAGGAGCTCTTTTGGTTTTTATTGTACGCCGAATAGGCATGACTAAACCCCCAGTTACACTGGGGGTAGGTAAAAAATCTTAGAGAAAAGGAAAGAACCTCCTAGTGATACAATGAAGTTGGTCTGGCAACACATCATTTAATCATAGGAGGTTCAATGTCAATGAATGACGTAAAAAGCTTATCACATAGTAAATGGA
>CAMUQE010000159.1 GCA_947096075.1 Veillonella parvula
ATTCTATTTATTTCGCTAAGCATCATTCCGTAGTATTTTCTGGTGGCGCTCCCGAGTTACCCGATTACATGCAAAAGCTCGTAACCTATGGGGAGGATAATCTCGCGCTAAAAGCGTTACGTGCCATACAATCCTATACAGGTTGTAAAGCAGGTGCCGCCATCCACCTCCTAAAACGCGTTCCCGTTCAAGCCGGTCTTGGTGGTGGCAGTGCAGACGCAGCTGCCATGTTATTAGGACTCAATCGCTTCTGGGACTTACGTCTCACGCAAGAGGAACTTTTAGAAATTGGTGCCTCTCTTGGCTCTGACGTACCATTCCTATTACAGGGTGGTACAGCTCGTGGAACAGGTCGTGGCGAAGTACTTACCTATGGTCAATCACCAGAGGCGCACTGGCTATTGCTTGTAAAACCAAAGGTATCCGTTTCTACTGCAGACGCTTATAACCGCTTTAATGGTAAATCTGCAGCCACAACAAAAACCATTGATACCGTTCTAAATCATCTTGAAAGCAACGATTTAAAATCTGCTTTCACCAGTAGCGCTAATACATTCGAGGAATTATTATTCCCAGATCACGAAGCACTAACAATATGTAAGGAGTTCTTCACTAGTCGTGGTTACCCAACCATCATGACAGGCAGTGGGCCTACAATGGTAGTATTACTCAACAAACCAATGGAAGCCTTGCAGTTGCAAGAGGAGATTAAAGCAGCTGGTCACGATTGGCTATCACTCATTACTAAAACATGTACACAGGAGGACTTAGTATGACAAAACGGTTACAACCTATACGACTCGATGCGTATAAACCACTAAGAGAAGTTGTAAGTGAAACATTGCGCCAAGCCATCCAAGATGGAGTGTTAAAACCCGGAGAACGACTTATGGAAATCCCTCTCGCCGAACAGTTGGGCGTAAGTCGTACACCAATTCGTGAAGCCATTCGCAAACTAGAACTAGAAGGCTTTGTCGTTATGGTTCCTCGCCGCGGCACTTACGTTGCCAATATTTCTTTAAAGGATATCACTCAAGTATTTGAAATTCGCTCTGCCCTAGAAGAACTTGCAGCAGGCCTTGCGGCAGAACGCATTACGGAAGAGGAAATCGAAACCTTGGAGAGAATGCTCGTAGAAATCGGCGATCATATGGAAAACAAAAATATGGAATCCGTTGTCGCTGCGGATGTAGAGTTCCACGAAGTCCTCTACCGCGCTTCTCGTAACGAAAGATTAGCAGACATCGTTCACAACTTACGTGAGCAAACCTATCGCTTCCGCAGTTTCTCTATGAATCAACCTGGTCGACTTAGAAAAACTTGGGAGGAACATCGTCAATTAGTGGAAGCCATTGCCGCTCACAATGCAGCACAAGCTCGTAAACTAGCTCGAATTCACATGGAACATTCCGAACAAACCTTGTTGCAAGGAATGGAAGAATCACAAGAATTTACTAAAGCATAAAAAAACATCCTATAAAAATATTATACAAAGTAAAAATCCTTCCTATTTGTGAAGGATTTTTGTTTTACATAGTCTATAGAAATTGATACAATATCATTAATTATTATATGAATTTTTTATAGGAAAGGGAGTTTTTATGGAAGCAATGCTCAATGATGCTATATCCACCATAAACGGTTATTTATGGAGTTATCTCATCATTTTTATTCTCATCGGTGCAGGTCTCTTCTTTACCATGACAACGAATTTTGTACAAATTCGCATGATTAAAGAAATGATTCGCCTCGTAATTAACGGCGCAGGTAGTTCTACAGAAAAAAACCATGTATCTTCATTTCAAGCATTCTGTGTTAGTACCGCATCTCGTGTAGGTGTTGGTAACATCGCAGGTATAGCGATTGCCGTTGTACTTGGTGGCCCTGGTGCTATTTTCTGGATGTGGGTTATCGCACTCATCGGTGCTGCCACTGGCTTCATCGAATCTACATTAGCACAAATCTACAAAGAGCCTGTCGCTAAAGGCGGTTTCTATGGTGGACCAGCTTACTATATTCGCTATGGTCTAAACAACAAAGCGTTATCTGTTCTATTTGCTATT
Source organism: Veillonella parvula (assembly GCA_947096075.1). GTDB lineage: Bacteria > Bacillota > Negativicutes > Veillonellales > Veillonellaceae > Veillonella > Veillonella parvula_C. The sequence continues at coordinate 2,064 of CAMUQE010000159.1, forward strand.
TTAATCAGTATTACATATGGTTGGATTTACAATTCTGTACAAGCCAATACATTGGCTGCATCTCTCCAGGTCTTCAACCTTGATGTATCCTATACAGGTGCTGTAGTGGCAGTCCTTCTTGGCATTATCATTTTCGGTGGTATCAACCGCGTTGCAAAAGCATCTGAAATCATCGTTCCTATCATGGCGATTCTATACATTGCTACTGCATTATTCGTGGTAATTATGAATATCACCCAATTCCCACATGTAATCTATACTATTTTCTCCTCCGCATTCGAGCCTGTTGCAGCAGGTGGTGGCTTATTAGGTGCTACTGTCATGAATGGTATCAAACGGGGGCTCTTCTCTAACGAAGCCGGTGAGGGTTCTGTTCCAAATGCAGCCGCTACTGCAGCTGTTAACCACCCTGTCGAACAAGGGCTTGTACAAGCATTCGGCGTATTTCTTGATACCTTCATCATTTGTACAGCTTCTGCTTTCATCGTACTCATCGTGGGTGATTACAGTACTACAGGTCTAACAGGTATTGCTCTTGTACAACATAACCTAGCTCAACAGCTTGGTTCTTGGGCTCCTACAGCCGTAGCCATTTTCATCGTTATGTTCTCCTTTAGTTCCTTAATTGGTAACTATTACTACGGTGAAATCAATATTAGCCACTTAACAAATAAACGATTCTACCTACATTTGTTCCGGATTGGCGTAATTCTTATGACATTTGTGGGCTCTATTGCCTCTCTAGATCTTGTATGGAATCTAGCCGATTTATTCATGGCTTTCTTAGTATTAACTAACGTAAGTTCCATCGTACGTATGGGGCGCACAGCAGGTCTTGCCCTCGATGACTATATTAAACAACGTAAGGCAGGTATTGAAACGCCAGTATTTAACCGTTCTATTCTAAACCACACGTACGGCATCGTATGGTGGGGTGATGGTCAAACTACAGACTCCTCCGTACCTCCTACTCCGATTGAAGATACTGTGGAAAAATAAAATATATTGACCTATGAGGCTGGTGAAAGTATCTTTCACCAGTCTTTTCGTATACTCTTTAAAATAGTTTATTA
>CAMUQE010000160.1 GCA_947096075.1 Veillonella parvula
GCTACTCATTTACAAGCGAAGGGTGTAAAAACGATTTTCGTATCTAATAGAACCTTTGCTAAGGCTGAAATGTTAGCGGAACGCTTTAATGGTAAAGCTGTTAAGCTCGATAACTTTGTAGACTATGCTAAAGATGCGGATATTCTTATCACATCTACAGGGGCACCGCATTATATTATTACTGAAAAAGAAGCGAAGAAAATTACGACTCTTCGCAAGGGTGAACCAATCGTTATGATCGATATAGCGGTACCTCGTGATATCGATCCTGCGGTGGCAGATTTGGACGGTATTTACCTATTTAATATTGACTCTCTTGAAAGTGTAGTAGAAGAAAATAAGGCGCAGCGCGAAGAGGAAGCTCGTCGGGCAGAACCTATTATTCACGATGCTATTGAAGAGCTATTGGATAAATTAAGCTATTTAACAGTGCGCCCGATGATGGCATTGCTCACGGAAAAGGCTGAGCGTATTCGCCGTCGTGAATTACATCGCGCATTAGCTAAATTACCAGATATTTCCGATAAAGAGCGCCGTGTTATGGACTCGATGAGTCGCATGATCATTCGCAAAATGTTGCGTGAACCGATGATTCACTTCAACGAAATTGCTGGTACAGAGGAAGAAGGCTTGTACTGGGACTTATTCAAAGATATGTTTAATCTTGAGAAAGAAGGCTAATGCCATGAGAGATCATATTCGAATCGGCACGCGAAAAAGTGCCCTTGCCCTATGGCAGGCTGAACATATTAGTGCAGAATTACAACGTCTGTACCCCAATATTACGGTAGAGCTAGTTCACTTTAATACAAAGGGTGACCGTATTTTAGAGAAACCACTGGCTCAAGTTGGTGGTAAAGGTTTATTTACTGCTGAATTAGAAGAGGCTATGCATGCAGGCGACATCGACATCGCCGTACATAGCTTAAAGGATATGCCTACAGAGTTGCCAGAAGGCCTTACTCTTGGTGCCATCTCCGCTCGTGAAGTGCCTTATGATGCACTAGTGAGTCCCGTGTATAAAACACTGGACAAATTGCCACAAGGCGCTCGCGTTGGCACTAGTAGTTTACGCCGGCAAGCACAGCTATTACATGTCCGACCTGACCTAAAGGTAGAGGTTATTCGCGGTAATGTGCAGACTCGTTTGAGCAAAATTGAAACGGAAAAGCTAGACGGTGTTATCTTGGCTCAAGCAGGCCTTAAGCGATTGGGGTTAGAAGACCAAATTACACAAGTCTTCAAGGCCGACGAAATGATTCCTGCCGTTGGACAAGGGGCACTCGCTATCGAGTGTCGTGCCGACGATACGGAGATGCTTGACATGTTGGATCCTATCAACGATGAAGCAACGCGTTATGCCGTTGAAGGGGAGCGTAGTTTCTTGCGTCAATTAAATGGTGGTTGTCAAGTGCCAATGGGCGTACATGGCACCATCAATAAAGGTCAATTGACTTTAAAGGCTATGATTGCATCCCTCGATGGAAAAACTGTGTACGAAGGGGAAATCTCTGGTCCCGCTAAAAAAGGCGAGATCCTTGGTAAAAATCTTGCAAAAGCCTTATATGAAGAAGGGGGCAAACGTATTGTGGATGCTCTCATAGAGGAAGGAATCATAAAATGACAGGTATGGTATATCTAATCGGTGCAGGCCCTGGCGATGTTAAACTCATCACTGTAAAAGGCCGTGAATGCATCGAAAAAGCAGATGTAATTGTATATGATTATTTAGCGGATGCTCATCTGTTAGAGTGGGCGCGCCCAGATGCAGAATTAATTTACGCTGGTAAGCAGTGTAAAGAGCACACAATGCATCAATGGGAAATCAATGAGCTATTAGTCCAAAAAGGTAAAGAAGGCAAAATCGTAGCACGATTAAAAGGCGGTGATCCGCTCGTATTTGGTCGTGGTGGTGAAGAAGCGATGGCTCTTGGCGAAGCCGGTGTGCCATTTGAGTTCGTGCCAGGTGTAACATCTCCTATCGCAGCGCCTGCCTATGCAGGGATTCCTGTAACACAACGCGCTATGGCCACATCCTTTGCGGTGGTAACAGGTCATGAGGATCCTACAAAAGCAGTATCTGGCATCCATTGGGAAGGCCTTGCTACGGCGGTAGATACACTTTGCTTTGTAATGGGTGTTGGTAACTTGCCTGTCATTGCGGAAAAATTGATGGCTCATGGGCGAGCAGCCTCTACACCAGTAGCGCTTGTTCGGTGGGGAACAAAAACAGTACAAGAGGTATTAGTTTCTACCCTTGAACATGTCGTTGAAGATGTAGCAAAGGCTCAATTGAAAGCGCCAGCTATCATCGTAGTAGGTGATGTTGTCAACCTTCGTGAAAAATTACAATGGTTCGATAATAAACCTTTATTCGGAAAAACTGTTGTGGTCACACGCGCTCGCTCCCAAGCAAGTGCATTCCGCGAAAAATTAGCGGCTCAAGGCGCAAATGTAGTGGAAGCAGCGGCAATCAAAACATCTCCATTGGAATTGTTTGAGGAAGATAAACGTATCATTAATAATACAAAACAATACCAATGCATCGTATTCACATCTGGTGAAGGGGTTCGCTACTTCTTCGATGCTCTATATAAAGAAGGCAAAGATACACGTGCTTTAGGTAATTCTAAAGTGGCGGCTATCGGCTGTGCTACAGCTCGTGAACTTCAAAAATATGGCATCGTACCGGATATCATTCCTGTAGACTACAAGGCTGAATCTGCTGTAGAGGCTCTTGAAGAAGAACTCAATGCAGGGGATTCTGTACTGTTGATTCAACCAAAGGTAGCACGGGATGTAATTCCACGCTGCTTGCGTCATCGTAATATGGATGTAGATATTTTGCGTTTGTATGAAACGACACAAGATACATCTCAACAGGAGGCATTAGTAACAGCGTTAACAGAAGGCAATGTAGATTATATTACCTTCACAAGCTCTTCTACGGTAACAAATACAATCCAATTATTGGGCGACAATGCATTAGAGCTATTAGGCAAAACTAAAGTGGCTTGCATCGGTCCAATTACGGCTGCTACGGCTATGAGTGCAGGTCTTAAACCGGCTATCATCAGCGATGTATATACAACAGATGGCTTAGTAAA
>CAMUQE010000161.1 GCA_947096075.1 Veillonella parvula
ACATATTTCCAACAAGTTGGTTCCATCGACTGTAAACCAGTGTCCGTTGAAATTACATACGGTTTAGAACGTTTAGCTATGTACATTCAAGGCGTAGAAAACGTATATGATCTTAAATGGAATGAAAACGTTACTTACGGTGATGTTTGGCATGCTAACGAAGTTGAACAATCCGTATATAACTTTGAATTAGCAGATACAGATATGCTCTTCAAATTGTTTGATATGTACGAAGCGGAAGCAAAACGCGTTTGCGGTGCAGGTTATGTATTACCAGCTTATGACTATGTATTAAAATGCTCCCACACATTTAACTTGCTTGATTCCCGTGGCGCTATTTCTATCAGCGAACGTACAGCTTTCATCGGTCGCGTACGTGCATTAGCTCGTATTTGTGCACAACAATACCTTGCTAAACGTGAAGAATTAGGTTTCCCACTTTTGAAAGGAGATAAATAAGATGGCAAAGGATTTATTATTTGAAATCGGTGCAGAAGAAATTCCTGCCGGCTTTATGCCAAATATCTTAGGTCAATTGAAACAATTGGCTGAAACAAAATTAAATGATGCCCATCTTCCTTTTGAAAGCATCGCAACATACGGCACACCACGTCGTTTGGCTCTTATCGTTAAAGGTCTTGCTGATACATCTGCTGAAATCAGTGAACGTCATAAAGGTCCATCTGCGTCCATCGCTTATGATGCTGACGGTAATGCTACAAAAGCGGCTATCGGCTTTGCTCGTGGTAAAGGTCTTGATGTAGCAGATCTCGTTGTAGAAGATGGTTATATTTACGCAGAAACTAAAACTGCAGGTGTACCTGCAAAAGATATCGTTACAGAAATGTTGCCTCAATTGATTACAGGCCTTAACTTCCCTAAATCTATGCATTGGGGTAATTTAGATGCTAAGTTTGTACGTCCAGTACGTTGGCTTGTAGCTTTACTTGATGAAGAGGTAATTCCAGTAGAGTTTGCTACTGTTCAATCTGGTAATGTATCTCGTGGTCATCGTTTCTTAGGTGCTGATGAAATCACTATTAAAAATGCAGCATCCTATGTAGAAGCATTAAAAGAAAACTTTGTTATGGTTGATCAAGATGCTCGTCGCGAATTGATCTTCAAACAATTACATGATATAGCAGCTTCTAAAAATGCATCCATCGTTTGGGATGATGATTTGTTAGAAGAAATCAACTATCTTGTTGAATGGCCTACAACATTGTGTGGTGGCTTTGAAGAGTCCTACTTGGCACTTCCAGATGCAGCTATTATTACACCTATGAAAGACCATCAACGTTACTTTCCATTGGTTGACCAAGACGGCAAATTGTTGCCAATGTTCTTAACAGTTCGTAACGGCTCCGATCATTCTATCGAAGTAGTTCAAGCTGGTAATGAACGTGTATTGCGTGCACGTCTTGATGATGCTAAATTTTTCTTTAACGAAGACCGCAAGAAACCTCTTATCGACCGTCAAGATGGTTTGACTAAAATTGTATTCCAAGAAGGTCTTGGTAACTTAGCAGATAAAACTGAACGTTTACTTAAATTGGGCCGTGTATTTGGTGAAGAATGTGGTTTACACGAAGATGCAGCTGTTGTGTTAGAACGTGCTACAGAGCTAGCTAAAACTGACCTTACAACAGGTATGGTTACAGAGTTCACTGAATTACAAGGTGTAATGGGTAAAGAATACGCTTTACTTGATGGTGAATCTTCTGAAGTAGCAGAAGCTATTTTCGAACAATATTTACCACGCTTTGCAGGTGATGTATTGCCTCAAACAGAAGCAGGTAAAGTATTGTCCATCATCGATAAAGTAGATAATATTGTAGCTACTTTCAGCCGTGGCTTAATACCTACAGGATCTCAAGATCCATATGCATTGCGTCGTCAAACAATTGGTATCTTGAACATCTTGCTTGGTAGCGAATGGAATATCAGCCTGCGTCCAATCTTCAAAGCATCTATGGAATTGCTTAATGTACCAGCTGAAAAACAAGACGAATTGCTGGGCCAAGTAGAAGCGTTCTTCACGCTTCGTTTGAAAAATATCTTCCTTGATCGCGAAGTTCCTCATCATGTAATCGACTTGTTGTTGTCTAACAATGAATTATCTGTTGCTGATGCTGAAGGTCTTGTAAATGCATTGTTAGCTAACCGCATCGATGAAAATGTTGAACTTGTTCAAGCTTATACTCGTATGTACAATCTTGTAAAAGATGTGGAATATACTGGTGTTAATAGCGATTTGTTGAAAGAAGATGCTGAAAAAGAATTGTTCGAAGCTGCTTCTAAAGCATCTGAAGCAAGTAGTGCTGCTTGGGAAGCTGGCGATTATGATGCAGTCGTGGCAGTTCCAGCTACTTTAGTTCCAGCCATCAACAAATTCTTTGAAGATGTAATGGTTATGGATAAAGATGAAGCTATTAAAGCTAACCGTTTACAACTCGTTCGTTTAGCATACAGTGTAATGGCTATTATTGGTGATATTAGCGCATTAAAATAATATATTATAGTAAAAGTTTAAATTTTTACAATGATATACAAGAGAAGAGGTACCATGCGTACCTCTTTTTTGCTTTTACGAAGAATATGCAAATTTTATGCAGGATTTTTAGAGACTATAGCGAATACTTTATAATATACAAAGTTGTATGAGGAGATAGATGATTATGAATCATGATGAATTATATAAAGCCTTATGTAAGGTGCCAAGTGGCAAAGAAAAGTCTCGTGATAGAATTATTATTGAATTATATATGCGTTCTCAAGGAGCATCACAGAAGCAGTTAGTAGATGCTCTTAATATGCGTCCTGCTACTGTGTCGGAGCAGACAGACATTCTCATTGAATTGGGATATGTTACAAAACATATTGATTATATGGACAAACGTATATCTGTAGTTACTTTAACAGATGAAGGGAAACGGTTAGGCAAATCTCTTTTACATACATATAACGAATTTCTTAATGTAATGTTCTCTGATTTATCGGATGAAGATCAGGAGAATTTATACCGCTTATTAGGTAAGTTAAAACGACCAATTATACG
>CAMUQE010000162.1 GCA_947096075.1 Veillonella parvula
GGTATAAAAGGTTTTGGTGAAAAATCCGTAGAGAAGATACTAGAATATTTCGGTATTCGTATCTTAGAAATTTTACGGGAAGAACGTCCAGAAGAGATTAAGGATGTTCCAGGTCTCCGAAAGAGTGTTAAGGATGAATTATTTAATACCTTACTTGGTGAAGGTATTTTATCCGATTTAAATCATTTTTTTGAAAGTCACCACATTTCATCGAAATGGAGTCGCATTGTATATACCTATTATGGTGTGCAGTCAGTTGCAGTTATAGAGGATAATCCTTATACCTTGTTACGTGTAGCTCCAGATATGCTCTTTGGCACGGCCGATACTTTGGCCGAACATTTAGGTGTCACTGGCAGTGATACACGCCGTTTAGAGGCTGGTTTAGAATGGATTTTACGCAGTTTAGATAATCAAGGTCATACATGCTTACCCGTAGATCAACTTATCGGTCGCTTAGATGAGCTATTACAAACTGATGTAGATGATATTGCTAATTTTATTGAAAGCCTTCTAGAACAAGGTGCACTGTATAGTACGTATTATGAAGATATCTTATATATCTATCCGCCAGAGATGTATGTTTCTGAAGTGGAAGGTGCCCACTATACTCGGGAGTTTCTATTAGAAGCTGATCCAATCGCATTAGATATCACTAGTTTTATTGAAAAGTTTGAACGAGATAACTATATTACTTTTGGTGATGCTCAAAAAGAAGCTATACAGCTCTCATTTTTTGAAAAGTTTTCTCTTATAACGGGTGGTCCTGGTACAGGTAAAACAACTATTATTAAGGCGCTAGTAAAAGGTTTCCAACTCGGTGGATTGGGGCGTATTATACTTTGTGCTCCTACGGGACGTGCTGCAAAACGTTTGACCGAGGCTACTGAGTTTGAAGCTACTACAATTCATCGCCTATTGGTACCTATTCAAGGTAGTGACTCCTATGACTTTACAAAGAATGAAGATGATCCACTAGATATAGATGTCATTATCATCGATGAAGCATCTATGCTTAATGTGCGTCTATTCTATTCTTTAATGGCGGCCATTCCTAAGGAAGCTCATGTCATTATTGTGGGTGACGTAGATCAATTACCACCTATAGGTGCTGGATTTGTATTAAAAGATTTATTAGATAGTGATTGTGTGCCCTATACACGACTTAACCAGATTTATCGTCAAAGCTCTGGCAATACTATCGTTGAAAGTGCTTATGCAATCAACCGTGGTGAAATGCCTAACCTAGAAGGTGTGAGCGAAGAGTTTTCTTTTATTCCTGTTAAATCTTATGACATGATGATGAAAGCCATCATTGATGTATATAAACGTGAACAAGAGACGTTAGAGGATGAATTAGATATTCAAATTATTTCTCCTATGCGTCGTGGTGAAGCAGGTAGTACATTGATATCACAATATGTACAACAAGCGGTAAATCCTCCAGATAGTTATAAGGGAGAAGTTCGTGTTAATGGCATGACTTATCGAGTTGGGGATAAGGTTATTCAAATTCTCAATGATTATGAGTTAGAAGTCTTTAATGGCGAAATTGGTGTTATTTACGCTATTACACGGAATGATATTTATATCCGATTTATTCATAAAGAGGTTCGCCTACCAATCGATGAAGCTCATATGATTATGCCTGCTTATGCTATAACGGTTCATAAGAGCCAAGGTAGCGAATACGGCGTGGTTATTATTCCATTTGTTCCACGTTATGGTGGCATGTTACAACGTAATTTGTTGTATACTGCTGTTACGCGGGCAAAACGAAAAGTAATTATTGTCGGCACTACGAGCGCAGTTGAACGTGCTGTGCGCACTGTTAATGCCGATGAGAGATATACATTATTTAAAGAACGACTGCAAGGGAGATGTGATTCGTAATGAGTCTTTGGGATTTCCTATTTCCACCGGTATGTCCTCACTGTGGTGCACCCGTAGCAAAACAGGGGGATTGGTGTAAAGCTTGTTTTACCGGTCTACTACATATTCGCCATGTACCACATAAATTTTTACACTATGTAGATGATGTATGTGTACTGGCCGAATATCGTGGTGGTCTAAAGTCTATGATTTACGATGTAAAATTTAATGAAAAAAAGGAGCAGTCCAAAGGGGCCGCTCCTTTTTTAGTATCGTACAACTTTTACATGAAATATAATAAGCCTAACATTGAAAATAGTATTTGTAAAATAATGTATGATTATATTGTTCCCGTACCTTCTAGCAAAAAGAAAAAAGCTAAAAGGGGATATAATCAAGTAGATTTATTTTTTCTTGAATGGGCTCATTCTCTATGGGAAATAAATAGAAAAAACTTTAAATGGTTAGATTGTATATACAAGTTTGATACTTCTCGAGATATGTGGAGATTAACAAATAAAGAAAGACATCAAAATATTGATGATGCCTTTGTTATATGTGCTGATTACAAGGATATTGATTTGACAAATAAGAATATTTTAATCGTAGATGATATATATACTACAGGTGCTACAATTGAAGCCGTAGCAAAAGTCTTACAAAAGCATAACGCTTTACGCGTTGATGCCCTTACGCTAGCTAGTGGTAGTTTCTAATCTTTACTATTAAATGTAGGAATATAATATTTGATTTTATAGTAGCATTATAAAATGTATTCATATCAAATTATGGCGATAATGTTTCTAAAAGAAATAGTTAACTTAGTATATAAAAAAGCGTTCACCTGAGGGTGAACGCTTAATTAACATATTAGCCAAGTACATCAATAAATGCTTTAACAACATCTGGATCAAAGAGAGAACCAGACGCACTAAAAAGTTCTTCTTTTGCTTTAGCTTTTGTTTTAGCCCAAAATTCAGTAGAAGGATTAACTGTTGTATCATAGTAATCTGCTACAGCAATGATTCGAGCTCCCAATGGAATATTAGCACCACGTAGATGTTTAGGATAACCGGAGCCATCCCATTTTTCATGATGGTAACGAATATAAGGTAAAATTTGTTGGCAGCAAGGATAGTTTTCAATCATATTGGCTCCACTTGCAGCATGTTGTTTATAC
>CAMUQE010000163.1 GCA_947096075.1 Veillonella parvula
TAAACTGAATTTAGCTATACGCAAGATTTTATTATCTGTTTAATCCGTTAGAGCGTACGTATTCGGTATTCTCTGTGTCTTTGGTATCTGTTTTTGTATTAGTTCGTTTTACCGTAATAAGAGGTTTCTTTTCTTTGGTTTCCTCTTCTTCGTATGGAATTACTTTATCTCCTTGATCCGGTAAGAATGTTTCGATACCGTTTCGTTTGCCTTTTTGCGTGTTAGCGTCAGCAGCCAATTGACTTTGTTCTGGAACGATGTAAATTTCGTCTTTATTGATAGTTACATCATTTAACAAAAGTTTGAATGCGTTCGGACTTACATACAGAATTCCGTCTACCATACGTGCTGCAGGTAGCAAAGATTCGGATGTATCGAGGTTGATAATTTGCAATTTACCCTTGCGCACGACTTGTTTAGAGTCCGGTTGTACCGCTAATGTAGCAATGTTCATGTCGATCAATGCTGTTTTAGTAGGTGCATCCCAAGATACTTTGTAACCTAATGCTTCTGATACTTGACGTAATGCTACGAGTGGCTGACCGTCAACATAGATAACATTTGGCTTTTTATCGATTGGCTCCAATAATAGGCCATCTACATTGATGTAATGCTGTGTCGTTACTGATGCAGGTCTTTTTAAACTCTGCGTCGGTGCAGGTGTATCCATACCGACTGCTGCCTGTGCAGGCTGTACCACTCCGCTTGTGAAAGCAAGCGCCCCTAAGGCTATACCGGATAAAATAAGTTGTTTTAATTTCATGGTAACCTCCATTGTGTGTAAAATGTCACGATAAATCATAATGGATACTGTAACATGGATATATGAATATTATATTATGAATTTTAATTTTATAAAACTAATAAAGGAGGAGGGTTAAATAGTGGTCACATTAATGCAGATAAAGTTGGTTTGCAATCGGATACAACTATTTACCAACAAGGGCAAATTGTTGGCCGTGATGCTGTAGAATTACAAGCAAAAGAGAATATCACTTTTAACAATTCTATTGAGCATTTAACAAACCAAGATGTTTTACATAAAACAGCAGGTATTGCTGTAACCGGTGATAGCGGTGTTATGATTGTATCTGCTGGTAATGATGTAAACCTAGGTGGTGCAACTATCAAAGCATTGGGTAAAGAAGGTGCTATCACTATTACAGCTGGACATGATATTAATAGTACTACAGATACTCTTACTGCTAAAAAAGATATGACTCAAGATGGCGATAATTATTTACGAACCTATCGTCAAACTGAGCTGGGAACGACAATAGAAGCTGGTGGAGATATATCTATTGGTGCTAAACATGATGTTAAGGCTCGTAATTTGACCGTTAGCAGTGACTCTGGTGCTGTAAAAGTCATTGGTGAACATGATGTATCTATTGAAAATGGATACAGTGAATCTAAGAATGCATTTGCGTTAAAATACAAAGAAAAAGGTCTTCTTAATAAAAAAGAAACTAAGATCAAAACGAATGATGAATCTAAAAATGCATTAATGAGCACACTTAGTGGTCATACTGTAGTGGTAGGTGCTAATAATGATGTGACACTTACATCCTCTAATGTGGTGAGTACTGCAGGAACATCTGTATTAGCAGGTCATAATGTAATAACTGATGCAGCAGCAGAGCATACGCTAAGTACCGCCTCTAAAGATGTAAAAAAATCTGGTATTATGGGTGCTGGCATGGGTATCATGATTGGTAAAAAACAATCTAAAGATAACTATTATATTGATGAAACTACTCATAAATCCACTACGTTAGGATCTACTGATGGTGAGGTTACTGTACAAGCTGGTGATACAGTTCACTTGACTACGACAAATGCAGTAGGTAAAAAGGGCGTTGTCATTGTAGGTCAAGATATTATACTAGATGGTAAGGATGACGTATATAAACAAGAGGAGCGTCATGAGCGAAAGTCCTCGGGTTTAACGGTAAGTTTAGGTGGCAGTGTTGTTGAAAAATTAGATAGTGCTGTAAAAAAAACAACATAGTGCATCTAATAGAAAAAATAATCATTTAAAATCCTTAGAAGGTAAACAATCGAGAGATAGGTTATTTTCAGCTCTTGGCGAAGCAAAACAAATTGTTGATAGAAGCTATAATGGCCAAATGAGAACTATTGACTCACAATTGGAGCGTATCAATACTGATATAGCTAGCACGCCAGCAACAGATACGACTAAGTTAGCAGAGCTTAAATCTAAGCAAGAATTGCTAATGAAAAAACGAAGTGCTTTAGAAGAAAATAAAAGTGTTGTTGATAAAGCTACTGATAAAGCCATTGATAGAGCTATTAATGTACAAATAGGTATTGGATCTAGTAAAAGTGTAGCTGAGTCGAAGTTAGAACGTCATACGTATTCTAGTGGGACTATTGACTCTGATGGAACTGTATTGATTCATGCTAATAGTGCAGATTCAATTAAAGGTAATATTACTGCAATTGGCGAGCAAATCAAAGGGAAGAATGTACAATTAGCTGCTTCCAATACTATCAATCTAGAGGCCGGTTCAAATACGCAACGTGTTGAAACAAATAGTAAGTCTAGTGGCTGGAATGTTTCTGCTAATATTGGTATGAGAACTGGAGGGCTCGTAGGTTGGTCGGCATCCGCTTATAAAGGGTCAGAAAATGGCATAGAAGATACTACTACTCATACAGGGACACATGTTGTAGGTACTAATAACGTATCTATTGAAAGTGGCAGTAATACGAACCTTATTGGGTCTACTGTTTCTGGACAAGGTGTAACGGCGAAAGTAGGTAATAATCTGAATGTAGAAAGTTTACAAGACAGTCGAACCTATCATGAAACATCTAAGAACAAGGGAATTTCTATCTCTGGTGCAAACTTTATATCTCAACCTACGATTAATGGTGTTAATGTAAAAGGCAATATTGATAGTATTTATACAAGTGTTACAGATCAATCGGGTATACATGCAGGTAATGATGATGTGAATATTACTGTTGGCAAGACGACAACATTAAGAGGTGCTATTATATCTAGTAAAGCTACACCTGAAA
>CAMUQE010000164.1 GCA_947096075.1 Veillonella parvula
TTATTAATAATTATTGACAGTGTATAAAAATGATTTTATACTAAGCTTGTGAAATGTGTTAAATACATAATATAAATGACAAAAAATCATTGATTGATGCTTATTTAGTTTTAATACCTATAAATAAGATAATGATATTAAATTTTATAGTAACATGACATTCCTTGTATAACCTTGACGTGATGGGTCAAGGCTCTCTAGCGTGAACCGAGATTTACGACTACAAGAGCTTATTTATGATGCTCTTGTAGTCGTTTTTTGTTTATCTAAATTTATATATCTAAAAGTTTAGGAGGTAAGTGCGATGAGTTCAATGGAGTATGAAAGAGCTAATTATCTTAATGGTTTTCTTGATCGATTTTTCAAGTTGACCAAACATGGAACATCAGTAAAAACTGAGTTCTTTGCAGGTATTACCATGTTTATTGCATCCGTGTATATACTGGCAGTAATACCAAATTTACTATCTGTATCAGGAATGCCTCATGCTAGTGCCGTAGCGGCTGTAATTTTAACAACTGCGTTTGCAACTATGCTTATTGGTTTAGTAGCCAATGTCCCCGTTATTGTAGCCCCTGGTCTTGGCCTTAGTGCGTTTTTTTCGTATACCATTTGTGGTGCTATGGGCCTTAGTTGGCAAACTGCACTCGGTGCCGTTTTTATTTCCGGTACAGTATTTGTTATTTTAACAGTTACCAAAGTTCTTAATAAAATTGTAGATGGTATTCCACAAGTACTGAAAACCTCTATTGGTGTAGGTATTGGTCTATTCGTTGCCTTCATTGGCTTTAAAAATGCTCACATTATCGTCCCTAATAATGCTACCTTTGTAACGTTAGGTAATATGCAAGATCCAGCAGTATTATTGACTTTGTTAGGCTTATTTATTACTAGTATTTTGCTAGCAAAACAAGTTAAAGGCGGTTTGCTCATTGGCATGGTGTTCACTACAATTGCAGCAATGGGGTTAGGTTTAACTAAGATGCCTGCTACAAGCGCGGATATCTTTAACTTGATACCACCGGTTCCGGTTGATACATTCGCTCAACTAGATGTAATGGGTGCTATTAAATATGGTATCTTTTCTATTATTTTCTCTATTACCATTGTAGATATGTTTGATAATATCGGTACATTAATTGGTGTAACGAGAAAAGCTAACTTGGTAGATGAAAATGGTAAGTTCGAAAATTTGAACAAAGCGTTGCTATGTACATCTATTGGTGCCGCAGCAGGTGCTGTTGTAGGTACTTCTACAGTTACTTCTTATATTGAAAGTGCGGCAGCCGTTGCCGACGGTGGTCGTACAGGTCTTACGGCAGTAGTAACTGGTCTTTTATACTTGGTATCCTTGTTCTTTGCACCATTGTTCTTATTGGTGCCGGTACAAGCGACCGCACCTGTACTGATTACTATTGGCGTATTCATGATGAGTGAAGTAACGCATATTGATTTCACTGATTTCACGGAAGCGTTGCCAGCATTTTTAACAATTCTTCTTATGCCATTAACATTTAGTATTGCTCAAGGCTTATCCTTTGGCTTTGTTTCTTATACATTAATTAAATTGGCTACAGGTCGTCATCACGAAATTCATCCTATTATGTACATTATGACTGTGGCGTTCATCATTCACTTTGCTATTTAAATAGCATATACTATGAATCATATAGCATAGTCTATTAAAGAAAAAATCTAGCGTATTATATGGGCACAATACTTTAGAGCTCTGATTACGCGAGGAGGTTATATGAATTCGACACTTATTTTAAAAGGAAATATCTTATATACACCTGATCCATCGACATTTGTATCCATTCAACAGGGTTATATTATTGCTGTAGACGGGTTGGTTGTTCATTGTGGTGAAAGTATTCCTACAGTTTATGCAGAATATGATATTGTTGATTACGGAGATAATCTCATCATTCCTGGCTTTGTTGATACCCATGCACATGCACCACAATATTGTAATCGTGGCCTTGGCATGGATAAGGAACTTTTACCATGGCTTGAAACTTATACATTTCCTGAAGAGGCAAAGTTTAGTGATCCAGATTATGCTCGCCTGGTATATGGTGCCTTTGTTCACGATTTATGGCGCAATGGTACGACGAGAAGTATTTTGTTTGGCACAATCCATAAAGACAGCACATTAGTGTTGATGGAGCTTTTACAAAAAGCAGGATTGTCAGCCTATGTAGGCAAGGTAAATATGGACCGAAACAGCCCAGAATTTCTTATAGAGGAAACGAAACAGTCTTTGCTCGATACAAAGGTTTGGTTAGATGAGGCAGCTCAGTTTGATCCTTTGGTTAAACCTATCATTACACCTCGCTTTGTACCATCTTGTACGAGTGAACTCATGACAGGACTTGCTAAATTAGCGAAAGAATACAATGTTCCTGTTCAATCTCATTTGTCGGAAAATCACGGCGAAATTGATTGGGTCGCATCATTACATCCTGAGTCGTCAAACTATACAGATGTGTACTATGAACATCATTTGATGGGCACTGTGCCAACTGTAATGGCTCATTGCATTCATTTGAGTGATGTAGAAATGGACCGCATGGCCGATACGCAGACTATGGTATCTCATTGTCCATATTCAAATGTAAATCTCTCTAGCGGAATTGCACCGATTCGTAAGTTGTTTGAACGGAATATACCAATTGGTTTAGGTTCCGACATTTCTGGTGGACATATTGTGTCGATGGCAAAGGTTCTTACCGAAGCCATTGGACTATCGAAAATGAAATGGGCTGAAGTAGATCAAAATTATGCTCCTCTTACCTTGAGTGAAGCCTTCTATATGGCTACAAAGGGAGGGGGACAATTCTTTGGTCACGTTGGAAGCTTTGAAAATGGCTGTGAATTAGATGCTCTTATCATTGATGATACTTCATTATTCGATCCAAATGAACGTTCTTTGGAAGAACGATTAGAGCGGTGGTTATACGTAGGGGATGATCGTCATATCATTGAACGCTATGTGGCTGGTCGCGTAGTTCCGAGTCCAAAAGGATAAA
>CAMUQE010000165.1 GCA_947096075.1 Veillonella parvula
TAAGTCTATAAATGATTCTCGGACGTACTATGTTGATATGGAATCTATTACTCCTATATCGGCTCCTGAAGGGCATAGACGTATTAATGTTATATTATATGTACTATCAGATAGGGCAGATTATATTACTGCTATTAACATGGAATATGACTATCGACTAGATCGCTCTTTACGTCAACTCATCAGTCGACATGATGTATTACGTCATCAGGGGGACAATAAGCCACTTATTTCCGTATGGCGTGATAAACGAGATAATATAGGTATTACTTGTCGTATTATCAGTGTAAAGAGATACACTCTTTCAGGTGAAAGCCTTGTAGAACCATATGAAAAAAATGATGAATATGAAGATATCCTTGAGCGTAGATTTGAAGGTAGTCAATATAGCATCCTCAATACAATGTATAAACAAGCGTACGGAATAAATTTTGATGATGAAATGTCGTCAAAACTACTTTGACAATTTTAATTTAATTTTAGATTTATATCCCCCTCTTTACATTGTTCGTAAAGAGGGGTATTATATCTTTCATATCATACTTATAGTTAAAATGGTTTCCTGTAGGAATGCAAGTTAACGCATCCTAGCGGATACAAAGGGCCTTTCTTCGCCGGACGGTTCTAGAAGCCAGAAAGGATGTAATGAACGATCAAGTTTCTATTTCAACAGCAAATATTCGTGGTGCTTTTGGGGCATTTTTTATCCCTGGTATGTACACAGCTTTATGGGCTGGTTTTGTGCCATATTTAAAAGCAAAGCTTAGTATTGGTGAAGATGTATTAGGTTCCATGATTTTGTTGCTCGGTGTAGGTTCTTGTTTATCTATGGCTATAGCAGGTAAGCTTGTAGAAAGCTTTGGGTGTAAGAGCGTCGTTTTGTTAGCTAGCTTTATTGGTATGGTATCTCTTACCATCGTTACTTTGTGTCCTACTATTGCTACAACAACAGTAGCCCTGTTCTTTTTTGGTATTGGTGTAGGCCTTAGTGGTGCTTCTGCTAATTTACAAGCTATCCTAACAGAAAAGGTGAGCAAAAAACATTTAATGGGCGCCTATCACGGTGGCTGGAGCTTAGGTGGTTTTGCTGGTGCCGGTGTTTTGCTCGTGCTTTTAAAAATCTTATCGCTGCCTGTTAATCAAAGTATTTGGGGACTTCTCATCGTACTATTTATTGCGATGGTTGTAGTTAGCCAATTTATGTTGACCTTTGGTAGTGATCCAAATGCAAAGGTTACTAAAAAATCTAAAAGCCCATTGTCCTTTCATCCAATCGCTCTTATTTTTGGTTTATTGTCCTTTGTTTCTTACTTGGTAGAAGGTGCTGTAGGGGATTGGAGTGCATTATATTTATTTGAAGATAAAGGGATTGTTATCGAAGAGGCTGTCATGGGTGTAATGCTCTTTAATGGTACTATGTGTATAGGCCGTTTGCTTGGTAATAGATTAGGTAAACACTTAACATCAAAGCAAGTTGTTGTTGGTGGCTACTTACTTGGCTCTATTGCGATGGGGCTTATCGTGTTCTTGCCAGGTCATGCATCCATGTATACTTACTTATTATTGGGTATTTCATTAGCTATGATAGTACCAAACCTATTCTCTGCAATGGGGGAACAAAATGTCATTCCTATGACACAAGCGGTCGCAACATCCACAATGCTCGGTTATATGGGTATTTTGATGGGACCTGCCTTAATTGGTTTCATTGCACACAGTACAAGTCTTACAGTAGCATTTATCGTATTGACTACATTGCTTGTTGTAAGTGCAGGTATTGGTAAATACGCATACCATTTAATGAGTAAAGACTGTGGTCTTAGTGAAGAACAAATTTAATAGCCTATAATTAAGGAGCTACGATTTTCGTATCGTAGCTCCTTTTTCATATTTTTATATTTTATGTATTTCTCGCATTAAAAAGCCACAGGTCTAGAACCTGTGGCTTTTAGAACTATCATTATATATTGATTAGATTAGCGATCGCCATTGAAGATGGAGTTTTTAACAAGTACATAGTCTACTTTGCGAATGGCTTGTAGAGTCGTACCGCCAGCGTAAGAAATAGCGGATTGTAAATCTTGTTCCATTTCAGTTAATGTATCGAAGATAGAACCTTTGGAATCGATGAAAATCTTTTTGCCTTCTACGTTTTTACGTTCCCCTTTTTGGAACTCAGAAGCAGAACCAAAGTATTCTTTTACAGCTTTACCGTCAACGATTTTTTCTTCCCCTGGAGATTCTTCATGACCAGCAAATAGGGAGCCAATCATAACCATGGTAGCACCAAAGCGAATGGATTTTGCGATGTCGCCATGGTCACGAATACCGCCGTCAGCGATGATAGGTTTAGTAGCTGCTTTTGCGCACCAGCGAACAGCAGCCAATTGCCAGCCACCAGTACCAAAGCCGGTTTTCAATTTTGTGATACATACTTTACCAGGACCGATGCCTACTTTAGTCGCATCAGCTCCAGCATTTTCTAGTTCACGAACTGCTTCTGGAGTGCCTACATTACCAGCGATAATGAAGGTTTCAGGTAAGTTCTTTTTTATGTATTGGATCATTTCGATGACCGCATTGGAATGACCATGTGCAATATCAATAGTGATATATTCTGGGGTTAAGTTTGCTTTCTTAAATTCATCAACTAAAGCAAATTCTTCAGCTTTTACGCCGATAGAAATAGAAGAATATAGGTTAAGGTCGTGCATACGTTTTACAAAGTCCATACGACGTTCTGGTTGGAAACGATGCATGATATAGAAATACCCTTCACGAGCTAATTTTTCAGCCAACTCTTCGTCGATAATAGTTTGCATATTAGCAGGTACTACTGGCAAGCGGAATGTGCGTTTACCTAATTTTACATGTGTATCACATTCGCTACGACTGGAGACAATACATTTGTTAGGAATCAATTGCACGTCTTCATAATCAAAGATGTTAGTTGTATTAATCATAGTTTCTATATCTCCTTCGAGTA
>CAMUQE010000166.1 GCA_947096075.1 Veillonella parvula
CTGTGGGTATTATTGGACTAGGTCTATTAGGTGGGTCCTTGGCAAAGGCCTTAAAAGCATATACCGATTATGAGGTAGTAGGTTATGCACGTCGCCAAGAGGTCTGTGATGCGGCCATTCAAGATGGCGTAGTAAAAGCTGCATGGACAGAAGTTGAACCATTGATTAAACATTCTGATATCGTTGTATTCTCCTTGCCGCCTGATACAAATGCACGACTTTTTACTGAAACGGCTCATCTATTTAGACCAGGACAAGTCGTAACAGATGTATCCAGTGCTAAGGAAAATTTTGTTCATGCCGTATATGACTCTATTCCTAAGGGTACGATTTTTGTATCTGTTCATCCTATGGCAGGCTCTGAAAAGGGTGGTTATGAAGTATCTCATAAGAACCTTTTTAAAGGCATGGGCTGGATTGTATTAGAGGATAAGGCCTCAGATGTATATAGTGAAAAAGTCGCTCAAGAATTAGCTGAAATGGGTCGTGCCTTAGGGTCTCGTATTGAGTTTGTCGATATCTATGCCCATGATGCATATCTTGCGATGGTTAGTCATATGCCTCATTTGTTGGCGTCCATTGTGACACAAGTTTCTGGCGGTGGTGAATTGGGCGAATTACGCATGAAATTATCTGCTGGTGGGTTCCGTGACTGCACCCGTGTTGCAGGTGGGTTACCATCTATGTGGCGAGAAATTATCTATGGAAATCGTCGTAATGTCATCGAAGGTCTCACACAAGTTGAAGCAGAAATTCAACGTGTAAAAGAAATACTTTTACAAGAGGATGACGGTCAAGAATTAGAAATCTATCTTGAACGAAGTCGCGAGATTCGAGGAAAGTTACCGTATTTAACTGGTCAAATCAAGGATAATTAAAATGGCGTGGTTTTGTATCCTATAAGAGTGTAAATGTAACTGAAAAAACATGACATATATCTAGAATCGTGTATACTATATATCGATATGAGTATGTAAATATATTATGTTAAGGGAGCTTTTATGAGTTTGTTACAAGAAACTTGTGGCGCGATTACAGGTCGCAGCTTAAAGATTGAACAACATATATTTAATAGCTGGAATGCAGAATCGCCGGTGGAACTATATGGTCGTCTTGTAGATGTTGTGGCTCAATATGGGGCGGCTACGAATCAAGAGCAGGTAACTGTGCCAAAACCATGTATGATTATTGCTTCTGCGGATCATGGCGTAGCTGATATGGGGGTCAGTGCGTATCCCAAGGAAACAACTGTTGGGATGACACAAAATTATCTAATCCCTAAAGGGGCGGGTGCTAACTCCCTAGCTAATTATTGTGGGGCCCAAATGGAAGTTATCGACATGGGGATTGATGCGGATATGAGTTGGGTTCTAGGTCTTCGAAGTCATAAACTGGGGATGGGTACAAAAAACTTTGTAGAAGAGCCGGCTATGACGCGCGAACAAGCCGTGGAGGGCATCGAAACAGGGATTCGTCTAGTAAAAGAAAAAATCGATGAAGGCTTTAACGTATTTTTGGTAGGTGAAATGGGCATATCAAATACGACAGCTAGTGCCCTTATGACTGCTAAGTTTGCAGGACTTACAGCGGAAGAGGCGACGGGACGAGGAACGAATATTTCCGATGAACGACTCAAACTAAAACAGCGGATCGTTCATGATGTGCTAGAAAAATATAAGGATATTAGTAAGGATGATGCTCTTGGTATTTTATCGTCTGTAGGCGGTTTTGAATTTGCTTGTATTGTTGGTGTTATCTTAGGCGCTGCAGCAAATCATGGGTTAGTTATTATCGATGGATTTAATACATCGGCTTGTGCATTGGTGGCTAAAACATTGGCTCCAAATGCGATGGATTATGTGATGGCATCTCATTTGTCTGCAGAAAAGGCGGCGAAGTCCTCCTTAGAAAACCTAGGCTTAGAAGCGTATGTAGACTTGGGGCTTTGTTTGGGGGAAGCCTCTGGCAGTTCGATACAAATGGGGATGCTAGATCTTGCGGTGCATATGTATATGGCCATTACAGGAGGTAATAAATGAGAACTTTCAAAATTGAGCCGTTAGATATACAAGCAATGGAAACATGTCGATTCCGTATTGATAATTTGACAAAGCCTATCTATAGCCTGGCTACGTTAGAAACCATAGCGGAGCGTTTTGCAGGAATTTTAGGAGACCCTAAACCAAATCATTTGCGTCAAGGTGTGCTCGTTGTGGCAGCTGATCACTTGGTAGATGGACCGCAAAATGATCAACATGGTAGTGAAAGTTATGCTGCCATAAAACGCTTTAATGAGGGAAGAACAGCTACACAAGGGGCTGCAGCTAAATTAAATGCTGTTGTACATGTGGTGAATGTAGGTCTAGAACAAGACACTTCTGATTTAGCAAATATTGAGCAACAGGTGATTCGAAAAGGGTCCCATTTTTTTGGTGTAGAACCTGTTATTTCTCGAGATGAATTAGAGCGTGCTCTTGAGCTAGGTTTTACCTATGCAGATAAATTACATGCAGATGGGCTACAAGTGGTGGCGATTGGTAACGTAGGGGAGAGAGCCTTCTTAGATTCTCTCGTAACGACGGCTACTATTACAGGCTGTGCCTACAATGATATTCTCGTACACAATGAATGGGGGCCTACAGTGGATGAACGTGCTGCTCATATTCATTCTTTTGTAGATCGATTTAATATTGCTGTTGAGGATTGGTCTGCTATTAGTGAAAGTGAGCGCCGTGATGCGGTATTGCACTTGCTTCGCATAGCGGGTGGTTTAGATATTGCATTTTTAACGGCCTTTATCTTAGGAGCTGCTAGCCATCGCATGGCTGTAGTCTTTGATAATATAGTAACTGGTGCAGCTGTTTTGGCGGCGGTTACCATTGAACCGCTAGTTAAGGACTATGTGTTCCCATCGGCTGCCTATGATGAGCCTATACATGATGAACCTATACATAAGGAACAATGTCGCTTCTTA
>CAMUQE010000167.1 GCA_947096075.1 Veillonella parvula
ACTTTATATAATAAGTATCTTGAAAACTTAACGATTCAAGTTAGCTATAATTCTATAAATAGTTCTCATTTGTAAGGATAAATACTATAGATTATAATATTTAGTATTGATATATTTATATATCAATATTTTTTGGAGAAATTAAACATATAGTTGGAGGTTGACATGAGGTTAAAAAAGTGTTCATTATTGGGGATGTGTATTCTATTGGCGGGTACTCTAATATTTTCTGGATGTGGAAAAGACACCAATAAGGACACATTAAAAGTAGGAGCTATGTCTTATGCAGAGACTTTAGAACCTACTGAGAATTACTTTAGTTGGGGAATTGTGCGATATGGTATAGGGGAGAATCTTGTTAAATTTGATGACTCTATGAAACCACAACCATGGATTGCTTCTTCTTGGTCAGTAGGAGATGATTATAAGACTTGGACTTTTGTTATTAATGATAAGGTCAAGTTTTCTAATGGACGTAAGGTTACGGCACAAGTTGTTAAGGATTCGCTTGAACGTGCATTCCAAAAGAGTAAACGTGCAAAATCCTTTTTTTCTTATGACTTAATGGAAGCAAATGGACAGACTTTAACTATTCGTACTGATAAGGTATATCCCAATTTGCCTGGATTATTAGGTGATCCTTTATTCTTGATTGTAGACGTTCAATCAGAACGTGATGGACGTGATTTTAGTAAAGAGGGGCCTATTGCGACGGGTCCATATGTGCCTATATCTTTTACTAAAGATCGTATTGAGTTAGATAGAAATGAAAATTATTGGGACGGTGATGTTGGGTTTAAACATGTAGTTGTGGACTCTATTAATGATGTGAATACTCGTGCTATGGCATTACAAGCTGGCGATATTGATATGGCCGTTAATATTGCTGCCGGTGAGTATGGATTATTTAAAGATAGTAATGACTATATCATTGAAGAAACTCCTTCATTGCGTGTTGTTATGGTACGTATGAACCACAATGGATACTTAAATGATATAAATGTAAGACGTGCTTTAGTGGCGAGTGCAGATCGTGAGAATTATGCTAAAAAATTATTTAAAGATACTTTTGTAGCAGGGAGCACTCCGTTGCCACCAAGTTTAAATTATGGATATAATGATATTAAAATCCCTGAAACATATAATGTAGAACGTGCAAAATCTTTGTTGGCACAGTCTGGATGGATAGATACTGACGGAGATGGTTATGTAGATAAGGATGGTAAGAAATTACGACTTAACTTCTATACCTACACATCTAGACCTGAGGTTATCTTATATGCAGAAGCATTGCAGGTTGATTATAAAAAAATTGGTATAGATGTTAATGTAGAGATTGTTGATTCTAGTGTAGTTGATAAGGTAACACGTTCTGGTGAATATGACTTGGCAATAACTAGTGTGTCAACTGCTAGCACTGGTAGTCCTGTATGGTTCTTAAAACAATATTGGGGTACAAATATTGATGGTTCTAATCCAACTAATGTGTCTGGTTTTAGTAATCCTAAATATGATGAACTACTTGCTTTGGCAGAAACAACTATAGATGATACACAACGTTATAATGCCATTGTGAAAGCCCAAGAAATATTGTTAGATGATAGTGCATCATTATTCTTAGGATATCCAAAAATTAATATGATTTGTAAAAGCTATGTAAAGGGGCTTAAGATTTCGCCAAGCGAATATTACATCATTACGAAAGACTTGAAAAGAGAATAAAGTTTGTTGCTTACATAATAATAAAAGGACTAGCTCACACGGGCTAGTCCTTTGTGTTATCTAAATATTATTTTTTCTCTGTTACGTCTAGTTCTGACATATTAACAACGTTTGCCTTACTAATCATTTTATTGTATTTAGTAAATAATTGCGTATAAGCTTCACCGTAGGAAGAGTTGATAATAATGTAATTACGTGCTTCTGCGACAAACTCTTTTACGGCATCTTGATATTCTCTCACAGCATTTTGTGTTTCTGGTGTTGTACCAGGTTGTAGTTTATTAATACGCTGTGTAATTTGCTGTAGATTAGTTTCGACCTTTTGTGTATCGGTATTTCCATCTGGATCGATAAGGTCGATAGTACGTGCAGTCATGAGGTTTAACTCAATAAAGTTAACCGCATTTTCGCGTTTTTCACCTTGGTACTCCGTCATGCGCTCGGTGTAGAGTTCATTATTATGATTATCTAAGGCTAAATCTAATGCATTTGAAGTAGCGTAGAACTGTTCCGCTAAAGGTACATATTGTGCGGCTAACTCATCGCTACCTTTATAATTATCCTTTTCATAACGACGCTCTACATAGTAAGTTTGTAATTGATCTGCAATAGGAATAATTTGATCAAGTACTATGAGGACGTCATTCGTCGCCTGATTTATATCTTCGTATGGCGTTGAACTATCTTGTTTTGCCGCTTCTAGTGCAGCTCTAAGTTCCTTGTATTTAGGTAGTGTAATCGTCGTATTATGAGAACCATTACGCAACTCTTCCAGCGTTGGTTGTAATTGGCTAGCATAGGCTACACTATACGAGTTATATGCGTCCAGTGCGACAATATAAGGTCGTATTGCGTTGATTTTATCGTCAACGGTTGATCGATATAAAATTGTCGTTGTATTGGATGATAAGAGTGTATACACCCCATAGATCCCACCACCGATAATAGCAACACCGAGCACAATGGCTGCTATTAACTTGATGTACCCCTTTTTCAACTGCGCACGCTCCTTGAAAACACACTAACTCTTTTGGATCCATTTGGGCAGACAAATGCCCTAAGAGTAATTATTTACATTATATCACAACTTTACGTGGCAAAAAAGACGTATGGATACGATAATTATAAGGAATAGATGAAAATGTTAGATTTGGACATGTATTTATATTTATAATTAGCGATTAAACGATGAATGAGGCTGTAAGCTGTTATAAAAATATAC
>CAMUQE010000168.1 GCA_947096075.1 Veillonella parvula
TACGTATATGTATCTCGATAAAATAGATATCAATATAAACGATTTGATGGAATGGTTGGAGCAGTTAAAAGAAATAAACTATAAACTACTTGATGAATATATTTTAAGAGAACTGATATTATATTGTGAAAACCAAGGAGAAAATTCAAAAAGATTAGGAATGATAGAGTGTAAGTTTATAGAGCTATTTAGGTATGATAAAGAGTGCCACTTGAATGCATTAAAGAACCTTTGGTTTGATGATTTATCGTTCTTTATTGATTTGGTAAAAAGTGTGTTTAGAATAGAAGACGACTCTGATGGGGCTTCAGAATTAAATGGTGATGCACAGCGCAATCGTGCTATGCATTGCTATACTATTTTATCAAAGTGGGTTAGTATTGAAAGTACAATAGATTCAAATGATGACTTTTTATCTTGGTTTGAGTGTGTTTATTATCATGCGAATGAGGCTAAACGTTTGAATGTAGTCTTACATCTTTTAGGGCAAAAGCTATTTTATGTTAAATCAGATGAAATTTGTGATTTTCTAGCTAAGGCTGTAGTAGATCTCTTAGAACGACCTGAATTAGAATCGTTACGTCGTGGATATATTATTGAAGCCTTTAATTCTAGAGGTGTACATTGGCATTCTGAAGCTGATGATAAAGATACATATAACTTTTATTTCGAAAAATTTTTATGCTTATCTGAAGTTGGGTATTATTATACATCTGATGTATATAAAAGGATTGCTAACGAGTTTTCTTATTCAAGCCGAATAGAAACTATATAGGTTTATAATTATCTTTGATAAAGTTATCTTGATGCATAAAAGGTGACTATCAATAAAACGTTGATAGCCACCTTTTTTAGTTAATCTACCGTTAGTTAAATTCCGCTTTCAAATCAATAACGTGTTTACATGCCGTACATCCTGGGCAGTCGCAGAATTCAGCGCCTTTTGCTTTAATGTCTTTAGCGTGTTGCAATAGATTAGCAGCACCTTCTGCGCCAAGGATTTGTGTAGCGAGTTCAGAGCCGGCAAAGCCAATTGTTTCGTCGATAAGAGCAATGTTTTGCTCTGCAACGGATACGAGTTGTTTAGTAAGCTCTTCTTGTTCAGGTTTGCCTTCTGCGTTGATCCAAGATTGAGCAAATTCTTTTACTGTAGGATTGCTTGATGGAGCATCTAATAAAGCTTGTACGAGTTCTTTTACTTGTGTATGTGTCATGATGGTCTCCTTTTATAAACTACTAACTATAGCTTTTGAATAGTGCGTTTAGTATCATATGAGCATCTATTCCTTTTGTTGAGTTCATTATAGCACCTACAATTATTTTGAACAGTAGAATAATTTAGGATAGATACTATCAAATAGGATAGATTTATGATGATAGCTGCTTTAAATTTTGAAAAAATTTATTAGACTGTGAAAGTAAATTCTATTGGAGTATATCGGATAGCGTCTATTGGATTGAGTGCACTTAAGTGTCTTAGACTGAGTACAAGAGAGTGAGTATCTTAGACATAGTTTATTGTCATCATAGACTACCTTTTAATGATATAATTAACTTACTATATATAGTTTGTTTACAGGGGATTGTATCATGAAAAAGGTTGTATGTGCGTTAGCTATGCTAGCTTTCATAGGTTCCATCAATGTTGTCTCTGCAGATGATTTGATGTGGTTTCGTCTTAATGGTAATTCTATTTATGACCAGCCTTATGGCGATAGGAATGAATTCCCATGTTCCGATAGACTTGGTAGTTGTACTATAACTGATAGCGATTATAAAAGCATTCGTAAAGGTCAATCTCTAGAGGTGTTTGATATTATATATGAGGCTAAGCAACATTTGAACTTTTAACCGCAGTTGCCAAGTGGTTTAGAGGGATTACGTCCTGTACATGTATCCATTGTGGATCATGATGTACTACAAGGGGTGTATGCCTATCATGAGCTTTTAAAAGGGAATTACTTTGACCGTGTAAATGATATGCCAAAGTATATCAAGTACCGTGTTTCAAATGTATCTGGTAATATCGCAGGCGATTATAAGGATTACTTACCTCAAAAAACAGATGTTGTAAATGGGATGACGGTAACCTATCGAATGGTGGATGATGCCGTTTACTTAGCATCTTGGGAACATGATAAGCAGAATCATGTGTTCTTGTTTAATGAGCCAGTTTCTGTTGAGCAAGCTAGAGAAATGATTAAGCGTGTAGATATTGAAAAAACACTTAAGTGTAGTATATTATAGATAGGCAATTGATAGTTGTACAATTAACTACAAAATCCCCCGGAGCGGCAACTCCGAGGGATTTTTTACATTATATATGAAAATGAAGTTATCCATAGTGACAATATTTTACTTTTTATGGTAGAATATCAATAGAGCAAAGTGTTGATTAAATGCACTAAAGAAGCCCTTGCAAAGGATGGCGGTCCTAGCAAGGGCTTTTTTGTCAGAGCGTGTTGATTTAAATGCACCTCCTTTCCGTTACCTGATTTGGAAAGGAATTGGTAACACTTATAGTATAGCAAAATATACTTTACACAAATAGCGATATACAGTCCTCTTTGTTGTGCTTGAGATTAAAAATAACGGAGTTTTTATGAACTTAGAAAATTACAAGATTTCAAAGCTACCATATATAGAAAATGGTAGTAATGAAATTATGGAAAAGTACCAAATACGTGCGCAATATGAAACGGAACCGCCTCATGGTGATGCTATATATTCTATTTCTATAAAGGGAAAAACATTGCCATTTTGGATTTATGGTAGAGATGTTACCTTTATAGGTAGTAGTATGGTTATGGTGGAGTCTGTAAAATGTAAAACATGGAATCCAATTCAAACTATAATTATTGATTTAAAGCGTGAAGTATATGCTAACTTAAAGGAATGGTATACAGATATTTCCTTTGTTAATGAACGCATTGAGCTA
>CAMUQE010000169.1 GCA_947096075.1 Veillonella parvula
CTGCTTTTAGAATGAACTGTAATTGAGAATTAAATGGTAAAAGGAGTATTATTATGAAAAACGTACAACAAGTAAATCAATATTTAGCAGATCTTTCTGTGTGGAATGTAAAATTACATAATTTACACTTTAATGTAACTGGTCCGCAATTCAAATCCATCCATGAATACTTGGAATCCATCTATGATGAAGCATTTGAATATTTTGATGCAGTAGCAGAACATGTAAAAATGCAAGGTCAATTCCCATTGGTAAATTCTGCAGAATACGCAAAATTGACTAAAATTGAAGAACTTGGTCAAGAAGATATCCCTCAAGCAAAGGTAATCGATATTCTTCTTAAAGATTTCAAATACATGAAAGATCAAGCTGTAGCGATTCGTGCAGCAGCTGATGAAGAAGATGATTTCTTGCTCGTGAGCATGATGGAAGATCACGTTGCATACTATGTAAAACAAATCTGGTTCATCGAATCCATGTTGAAATAAGACAATTGACAATGCTTTATTAGGTATGATATGATTACTCAGTAAAGCATGGAGGATTACTCAAGAGGCTGAAGAGGACGGTTTGCTAAATCGTTAGGGCGGGTTACCGTCGCTAGGGTTCGAATCCCTAATCCTCCGCCATGTAAAGACCTTACATCATTCGATGTGAGGTCTTTTTGTATAATATATTAATTTATTATATTATTTATATAAGCCTAATTCGTGAGGATTCGAGTGAGTCCAAGGCCTTATTAGTATTGAATGACACAGGTGTGTAAGGGTATAGAGTTGACGTATGTCTAGGGGTTTCATATAATAGATTGTATAAAATGTAATTTTAAGGAGACTCTTATGAATACAAAACATACACGTCAAATGAATCGTATCCGTCGAGCGTTAGGCATTGGCACATTATGCCTCGTTGCATCTGTTGGCTTTAGTCATGCTGAAAGTATTGCCATTCCAAGTGCACGTCCTATGGTGGATGGCGTAAGTGCTGATGTAGAGACTGTTAGTAGTTCTAGTAAAGGGCAACAGCATGTAAACTCAGATGTTATTACGCCTAATGATTGGACGTATACAGCGTTACAAAGGCTCATTAAACATGGTGCTATTACAGATACCCACGGATTTACTTTTGATGGTGCTAGCTACACAAAGGATGAGCTTATGCCACTTATCGATGAGGTAGTCACAAAACGTGAGCAAATGAACGATAATGATCGAGAATATGCATTGCGTATTTACCAAGAAAATATGCGTGATGTAATGGATTACCGTATTGCTCGCGATAAAAAAGCTACTGATGAGCGCCGTCAAAAACTAGATGAAAAGCGTGCTGAAAAGGCTAAAAAATCTGGTAAGACGTATCAAGTATCCAAGGATCAACAAGAGGCTCTTGATAAGGCTGGTGATGAAGTAGCGAAACCGGAAGAACGCGCTTTAACAGATGAACAAATCAAAGAAAAAATGAAGAAATTCAAAATTGATGATTCTCGCGTTAAGGTAAATAATGAAGTGCGTATTCGTTACACTGATTCCAAGGATAAAAAGTCCAAAACAGATGCTCGTATGCAGACGGAGATGACCTTCACTCTATAACTCTTAGTAAGGGGTTATAATGATTGATTTTTTTAAGAAACAGTTGTTTACTGCCCATCAAAACGGTAAGCAGCAGGTAAGTGAGGTCTTTAAATATATAGGACCTGGTATAATCGTAACCGTTGGATTTATCGACCCGGGAAACTGGGCCGCCAACTTGGCAGCTGGCGCCAGTTACGGTTATGAATTGCTGTGGGTAGTCACACTATCTACGATTATGCTCATTTTATTACAGCATAATGTGGCACATTTAGGCATTGTACGCGGTCAATGCTTGTCGGAATGTGCCTATGAATTCTTACCGCGTTATGCATCTCGCTTTGTGCTTAGCACGGCAGGAATTGCGGCGGCAGCGACGGCCTTGGCTGAGTTTATTGGCGCCGCTATCGCCTTGAAGATGCTCTTTGGTATTCCTATCTTGATAGGCAGCATTTTGACGGCTCTTATCTGTACGGTCATGCTCATTACGAACTCCTATCGTAAATTAGAGCGAATCATTGCTGGCTTTGTATCCCTCATCGCATTGGCGTACCTCGTTGAGGTAAATATGGTCAACGTAGATTGGGCAGCGGCTGGTATCGGTTGGGTGGATCCTAATATTCCTAATACATCGATGCTCGTTATTTTGAGTATATTAGGGGCCGTAATTATGCCTCATAACTTGTTTTTACACTCTGAAATCATCCAAAGTCGCCAGTTTAATACACAAGACCCAGCGATTATGAAACGGCAGTTGCGCTACGAATTCCTCGATACTTTGTTATCTATGGGGATTGGATGGATGATTAACTCTGCCATGATTATATTGGCGGCGGCTGTCTTCTTTGCTCATGGTATTGAAGTAACAGAGCTTGAACAGGCTGAGGAGTTGTTGCGACCACTCATTGGACCCGCAGCGGGTATTATTTTTGCAATAGCATTGTTATTTGCAGGTTTTGCCTCATCTGCTACGGCAGGTATGGCGGGGGCAAGTATCTTTGCAGGAATGTTTGGCGAGTCTTACGATATGAAAGACTTCCATACGCGATTAGGCTTGGCACTAACATATGTTCCAGCATTATTGTTGATCGTGTTTATTACAGATTCCTTCCAAGCATTATTGTTCTCTCAAATGTTCTTGAGCTTGCAATTACCAATCACCATCTTCTTGCAACTTTACATGACAAGTAGCCGCAAGGTCATGGGAGAATATGCAAACCGTAAATTTACAAATATTCTCTTATGGAGCATAGCTATCATCGTTACGATCATGAATATCTACTTATTGATTGTAGGCTAATAGAACATTCTTTGTTAGTTATCAAAAGGTTTATTATAAAATCATAATTAGAATACAGCATTAGAGTA
>CAMUQE010000170.1 GCA_947096075.1 Veillonella parvula
TTTTGAGGTTCGGCCACATTGTAATGGGGATGTCGTAAGAAATGGGCCTGGATGCCGGGATTCACGTTACGCAAAGATTCCGCATCAGCCTCGCCCACCAGGTGGTATTTCACCATTGGCGAATTCTCGTATGCTCCTTCCATACGCAAATACTTAGGATACATCATTACATTGCGCCTAAACATCATCCAGTTTTTAAATACAAAACGCCTACCCAACATACGGTAATAATACAGCGACTCGCAATCGGGAAGAGTATGTACACGCTTAACCCCCGCAAATTGTTTTGTCACTCGCGAAATGTCTTGTCCGTAAACCCAAATGCCATCAGGCTGTAAGCCCTT
This sequence comes from Veillonella parvula, assembly GCA_947096075.1. GTDB lineage: Bacteria > Bacillota > Negativicutes > Veillonellales > Veillonellaceae > Veillonella > Veillonella parvula_C. Next base: position 345 of record CAMUQE010000170.1, read on the forward strand.
TATCTCTTCTACAACTTTTGATGAGAGTCGGATATAATTAAACAAAGGGTATTTTAACAATACACGTATAAACAGCAGATGCAGACGAAGCACCCACGACTGCCATCTTGGGCGGGGCAACAGCTTAATCGTCACATTCAGTTCCTCTTCCACTTCTTTTATTTTTGTGTCAGATAGCTGATTGCCGTTAAAGCTATATATGATAATCTCCACGTCTGCCGGCCTATGCACCATCAGGTGGTAGGGCAAGGCAGAAGTACCACGTACGTTCTCGGATGCAGGAGTTATCTGGGTAATTAATACAATTCGCATAATGCTATCGGATAACGCGTTCTACATTAAGAAAAAAAGTAACTATCATGCTCTTCTTCCAAGAATCCCATGGACCTCTCATCGGATAAAGCCCCTGTTTCTTCAATTCATCCACCACTGCTTTATTCACACCAAGGCTACCCCATACACCTTTATTCTTATACAAAGAATAGACTAAACTGAATAACACGTTTTGACTCCTATTATAAATGGTGTGAGCCAATTGTGTATCAGAGGTTTCAAAGCTTTTTGCCAAGGTGCGAAAAGATTGTATGATAAAGATATCATCTTTCACATACTTTATCTTCTTCTCTGCTACAAGCGATTTACTGGTAGAACTTGGATGGTTGATGTAAAGATAAGGTACTAGTTCAGAAAACAAAACTTTGCCAGCTCGTGGCATCAAACGATATGTCAGCTCCACATCTTGGTGTGTAATGCCGGGAACAAAAAAAACATCATTATCAACAAATAAGGCCTTTTTCGCAATCAGCGCACAGATAGAAGAAGGATTGTATCCCCCTATAACAGCCTGTACTCCCGTAAGCATCTCGCCATGTGGCAAACTTGGTTGTTCACACTCAATACAGATTGGCTCATCTTGCTCGGATATTCGCTGCAACTGTACAGCAAGAATATCCAAGTCTTCATGCTCTTCCAATGTGCTAAACACTTTGGGTAATTCGTTGCTGTCCAATTTGTCGTCTGCGTCAATACACCATACATAATCGCCTTTACAGCTCTTTATTCCCAAGTTTCTTGCTACACTTTGGCCTTGATTTTCTTGTGTAAGGTATGTTATGTTTTCGTGTTGTTGCGCATATAACTGAGCAATTTGTGGACAGGAATCTGATGATCCATCATTTACAATTACAACTTCCCAACTTCCTTTTACCAGTTTAGAATGCAATATTGAATCTAAACATTTGGTAATGTATGCCTCAGCATTATACATGGGAATAATTATACTAACGGTATACCTATACTCCATTATTTAAGAAACCAATATAATCAAAGTCATCAAGATAACGCTTAACACCAAGAAAGTTCTTATACTCAAGAACCTTTCCTGGAAACCAATTTTCATATAACTGATGTCCCTTATAAAAAGTATACTTCTGTTCCTTACTTTTGTCCGTAAGAGAGAGTACCAATTTGGGATACTTTATAGATGAGAACATGCTCAACTCTTCATCGCTTATCATTCGGTTCTCGTATACAACAAACGTATTATCCAAGTTTATCCTCTTCATTCTCTTTATCCATGCGGCCTTCCCTTCATCAAAAGAGGCGTAATGAACAAAGCCAACTCTAATTTTACGCCCTTTATATTCTTGCACCCCAACCGGAAAAGGATATTCTGTTTGTTTTAACTCATATACGTCTAACTCGGAGAACTCTTTTAGATGTTCAACAAAATAAAGGAAATCATCAAAACTGAGAAAAAGAGTATTTATTGTAGGAGTGTTGAATTTCAAACCCAAATCGTGAAGAATAACACCCCCAACACAATTATTGCAGATAATCGTTGGACTATTATTCTTATTCATACGAGATTTGCGGATGTGGTACATCTCACGAGGCAATCGCATGATCCTATTTGAAAGCCCTCGTTTATGTGCAACAATACGCGCCTTTAAACTAGCGAGAATCATAACCTTCCATCCACCTGTTCTCTTTCCAAAGCTCCCTTCACGTCGTAAACCACACCATGAGCCGTCAAATGTTTCCGCCAATCAGTTCCAGCAAACTCCTTGTGAGATACAGCGAGTATAATGGCATCAAACCTCTCTTCGTCTGCTATATCAGGAACAATGCTAATTCCATATTCTTTCTCCACCTTAGCACAATCAGCCCATGGATCGCACACGGTGATATTATTCGTATACTCTTGAAGCGTGGTATATATATCCACCACCTTAGTGTTCCGCACGTCTGGGCAATTCTCTTTAAATGTGACACCGAGTATCAATATCTTTGCATCCTTCACCAAAACGCCTTTCTTATTCATAAGCTTAATGATTTGGTTCCCCACGTATGCGCCCATACCATCATTTAGGCGGCGAGCCTCAGACATGATACGTGGCAAAACACCATACACCTGCGCTTTCTGAATGAGGTAATAGGGGTCTACGCTAATGCAGTGTCCACCCACCAGTCCTGGGTTAAGCTTGATAAAGTTCCATTTTGAAGAAGCTGCTTCTATGGCGTCGTGCGTATCGATACCCATCGCATTGAAAATCTTAGCCAGCTCGTTCATAAAGGCGATGTTCAC
>CAMUQE010000171.1 GCA_947096075.1 Veillonella parvula
TATCCTTTTTCTCTTATAATTTTTAGTTATAATACCTTAATTTATACCTATTATTATGTGAAATGATACATTGTAAACCTAAAATATACATGATACAATGACGATATAAGACAGGTTCGTACTATACATACATTAAAATAGTAAGGTAGACTCTTGTCAGCAGTGTAATTTTTATCCTAAGGAGGGTGAATCTCTTGCAAAAACGTAAAGATTTTATCTGGAAAATGGGCGGCCAACAAGGTGAAGGTATCGAGAGTTGCGGCGAAATCATGGCCACAATCCTTGCTAAAGAAGGCTATTCCTTGTATAGCCAACGTTTATTTGCATCCCGTATCAAAGGTGGTCATACTACATTCGCATTGCGCGTAGCATTGAATCAAATTATGTCTATCGGTGAAGGGGTAGACTTCTTGCTAGCTCTTGACCAAGAAACTGTTGATATGCACGGTTCCGAAGTTCGCGATGGCGGTTATATTATTTGTGATAGCAAAGTAAATCCTGACTTCTCTAAATACGAAGGTACAAAGATTAATTGCTTATCTTTGCCAATCTCTGAAACAGCAATGAAACAAGGCTCCATGTTGATGCGTAACATCGTAGCACTTGGTATGTCTGTAGCTCTTCTTGGTTTTGAAACTAAGATGTTTAAAGATGCTATTGCTGAACAATTCGCAAAGAAATCCCAAGAAATCATAGATAAAAACTTGGCTGCTTTCGATGATGGTCATGGTCTTGTAATGGAAAAATTGGGCGATGTTGAAATCGATACATTGCCAGCACCTGGTAAGAAAGATCAAATGTTCTTATTAGGTAACGAAGCATGTGCTCTTGGTGCTATTGCAGCAGGTTCCCGTTTCATGGCATCTTATCCTATTACACCAGCATCCGAAGTTATGGAATTCATGATTAAAAACATGGATAAATTAGGTGCTACAGTTGTTCAAACAGAAGACGAAATCGCAGCATGTATGACAGCTATGGGCGGCGTATACGCAGGTGTTCGTGGCTTTACATGTACTTCTGGTCCAGGCCTTTCCTTGATGGCAGAATCCTTGTCCATGGCTTCCATGGCTGAATTGCCAATGGTTGTTATCGACGTTCAACGCTCTGGCCCATCCACTGGTATGGCTACAAAAGTTGAACAATCCGATATTGATGCGGCTTGCTACAATGCACATGGCGACTATTCTGGTATCGTAATTTCTCCAACATCTATCGAAGAATGCTTCTATGAAATTCAAAAAGCTTTCAACTTGGCAGAAATGTATCAATGTCCAGTTATCTTTATGCCTGACTTACAACAAGGTTTGAATAAACAATCCGTTCCTTCCTTTGATTTGAACCGCGTACCTATTAATCGCGGCAAAATGATGAAAGAAGCTGAACTTCCTGAATTGGTACAACCTAACTACTTCAAACGCTTTGAATTGACTGAAGATGGCATTTCCCCTCGTACAATTCCAGGTATGAAAAATGGTCTATTCCTTTCCACAGGCTTAGAGCATAATGAAGAAGGTAAACCAGCAGAAGCGCCTACAATGCACGTAGCGCAAACTGATAAACGTTTCCGCAAATTGGAAACTGTGGCTGACAACTATGAACCATTCTTGAACAACGCTAAATACGACGAAGCAGATGTACTCGTTGTAGGTATGGCTTCTAGCCGTGGTGCTATCGAAGAAGCAGTTGCTGAATTCGATCAAGAAGGTGTTAAGGTTAACCATTTACAATTGCGCTTGATTAAACCATTCCCAGCAAAACAATTACAACCATTCTTTGATGCTGCGAAAAAAGTGGTTATCGTAGAGCATAATAAAACTGGTCAATTGACTAATTTATTTAAAATCAACATGCATAAGAAACATAAGATTTCTAGCTGCTTGAAATACGATGGTAATCCATTCACAAAAAGTTATGTGAAAAATGCAATTAAGGAGGTCCTATAATATGGCAACAGCTAAAGATTACAGAAACGATATTCGTCCTAACTGGTGCCCAGGCTGTGGCCATTATGGGGTTCAAGCAGCGGTTACTGATGCTGTGGTAGCGAAAAATATTCCACCAGAAAAATTAGCAGTAATTTCCGGTATCGGTTGTTCTAGCCGTATCGGTGGTTATTTCTATGCTTATGGTGCGCATACAACTCATGGTCGTGCGCTTCCTTACGCTCAAGGCGTTAAACTTGCTAACCAAGATTTAGAAGTTATTGCATTCTCCGGTGACGGCGATGCGTTTGCTATCGGTATGGGTCACACGATTCATGCTTTCAAACGTAACGTAAACATGACATATATTGTAATGGATAACCATGTATATGGTTTGACTAAAGGGCAAGCATCCCCTCGTTCCGACATCGGTTTTGTTACAAAAACAACTCCTCATGGTGCGTTCGAGTCTCCATTGTCCGTCTGTGAAACAGCGATTGCAGCAGGTGCTACATTCGTAGCTCAAAGCTATATGGTCAACCGTCAAGAGCTCGTTGATTTGATTCAACAAGCTATGGATCATGATGGCTTCTCCTTCATCAACGTATTTAGCCCATGTGTTACATATAACAAACGCAATAGCTATGACTGGTTCAAAGAACACTTAGTAGCATTGCCAGAAGGATATGACCCAACAGATCGTGCAGCAGCACTTAAAACTTTGGGTGATACAGATGGTTTGGTTACGGGTCTTATTTACCAAGATAAAACTAAACCTTCCTTCGAAAAATCCTTGGCAGCAGCTAATGGTGGTGCACATCCTCGTCCATTGACTGAAGATGTTGTAAAACCAGACCAAGCATTATTCGACAGCCTTTGTAATGGCTTCAAATAAGCATTAGCAGAACACTATAGATACTTGCTTATCTACATAATAAACGTGTCACCTTCGGGTGGCACGTTTTTTGTATGTACTATTTT
>CAMUQE010000172.1 GCA_947096075.1 Veillonella parvula
CCAAAAGAGAAGTTACCGAGCATTTCAAAGAATGTATGGTGACGTGCTGTACGACCTACGTTCTCAAGGTCACCAGTACGCATACTTTTTTGACATGTTGTAATACGTCGACAAGGAGGTACCAATTTACCTGTAAAGAAAGGCTTTAATGGCGCCATACCTGCCCCGATCAATAATAAAGATGGATCGTTTTCTGGTATTAGAGAAAAACTATCTAATTTTAAATGTCCTTTGCTTTCAAAAAACTGCAAGTATGCTTGACGCAGTTCATTACCCTTCATGTGTATATTCCTCCTAAAATTATTTACTCTTCATTATAACGCAAAAACGATATAAAATCTATTAAAAACATTGAGATTATGCGGAATCTACGCACTTTCACAGTAATTTAATCAGACGATTAAAGATATACATTTTAATCCATATTTATTAGCAAGAGATACGAAGGATTAAATCTAGTCAATACTAGTTAAATCGCAGAAAATAAAAAAAGAGGTTATACAAGTCAACAAAACTCAATTGATTCGTATAGCCTCTTTTATAGCTAGTTATTAAATTAGCGTACAACGCGTTTTGCGCCGATGTAGCGTTCGCCCCAATAGCCAGTATCAAGGTCTGCTACTGCAACACCACTACTGGAAGTGGCGCTGATGAACTTGCCATCGCCAATATAAATACCGGAATGAGATGGACCTGGCTCATATGTTTCGAAGAATACCAAATCCCCTGCTTTCAAGTTCGCACGAGAAACTTCAACACCTACGTTATATTGCTCATCCGCTAAACGAGGTAAGGAAATACCTTGTTTTTCGAATACATATTTAACGTAACCAGAGCAGTCAAAACCACTTGGAGTAGTACCGCCAAATACATATGGTACACCACGGTATTTGTCAGCTTCTGCCAAGATTGCATGAATGCTGCTAGGCGTTTCATTCTTCTTAATGTTATTTAATTTAACATTTTTGCCATTAATGGATTGACCAACGATACGACGAGATGTCGCGTTACTGTTTGTGAAAGCGGATTTCGTTGCTACTGCTTTAGTCGCTGCATTTTGAGTCAATACTGCCTTCGTAGAACGAGGAGCACCCATCAATGCGTTATACGTAGCAGGACCTACGATACCGTCCACTGGAAGGCCACGATCTTGTTGGAACAGACGAACTGCCCATTTCGTTTCCTTACCATATACACCATTTTTGTCTGTAGCATTATAGCCGTGTTTAATTAGTTGTTGTTGAACCGCTGTAACACTTTTGCCCTTATCACCATATTGTAATGTTGTTGCGCCAACCATGGCTGTTGTGGCACACACAAAAGTTAATGTTAATGCCGTTATTTTAACCTTACTATATTTTGACTTCATATGCTTCCTTTCTAAAAAACTTTTAAAGTAAGTTATTTATTCAAAATATACTAACCGTCTATTTATTTGCATTCACAAATACAGCTAGTCTTCTTTGCTTTTGTTAGTATAAGTCTCAGGTGCCATAAAAATATCGGCACTACTTGGTCCGAGTAACGGAGCCTCTTCATGCCCTTCAAAGTTTATAGCAGACTTAACCCAATACAAAGGCCGTTGCTTCACCTCTTCAAAAATACGACCTACATACTCGCCAATTATTCCCAGTCCGACGAGTTGAATTCCTCCAATGAACAAGATTGATACGCCCAAGGTGGTCCACCCATTCAAGGCTTGTCCTGTAAGATATACATACAAAAGATGTAAGATGAGCAAGAAGCTCATTCCCCCACAGAGTACACCTACATACAAGGCGGCCCGTAAAGGCACCCTAGAAAAGGCTGTTACCCCATCGAGAGCAAATCGAATCATCTTGCGCACACTAAACTTTGAGACCCCCGCAAAACGAGGTGGTGCTACAAAGTGCAACTCCGCTTGTCTGTACCCTAAGGCACCAACAATACCGCGCAAGAATCGACCATGTTCTCTGAATCGTTTCAACGTGCCCAATGCTTTACTATTCATGAGGCGGAAATCAGATCCACCTTCAACAATAGGAACATCGGCCATTTTGTTCATAAGTTTGTAATAATACTTAGACGTAAAAGATTTAGCCCAACTAGCGTCATCAGTTGAATCGCGTATGGTGCGCACCACATCGTACCCCGATTCCCACAACCGAATCAGTTCTGGAATCAATGCCGGTGGATGCTGCATATCACCATCCATTGTAATAACTGCATCGCCTTGAGCGTAATCAAGCCCACATGTAAGTGCCGTCTGATGCCCAAAGTTACGAGCCAACAATAACACTTTGACACGTTTATCATTGAATGCAATTTCACGTAATATCATAGCTGACGAATCACTAGACCCATCATCTACGTAGATTAGTTCATAATCATACGTGAGACCTGACATAACATCAGTTACAGCTTTATAAAATGTCGCTATATTTTCCTCTTCGTTATATACAGGCACAACAATAGAAAGTAACATAAATCCTCCAAAGTATTTTACTCACATATTTTATGTTAATTAGTAAATTAAGGCAAATGCCCAAGGTTAACAATAGGCTCAATTATATCTACAAAGCCAGTAAATAAGCCATTCTTTAGCAAACCAGTAAAAATCCACTTCATCTAGCTTATATATAAGTATATCAAATTAATAATATATCTATTTATTTGATTTTATACTCAATAATTTTTCTATCTTTCTATCAACAAAGTAATTCTGTGACATCCAGTCTTTGAAACCTCATC
>CAMUQE010000173.1 GCA_947096075.1 Veillonella parvula
TAAGGTTGGAGTTATTCTCTGGTCTATCTTATGCCGCCCCCTTAAATGACTTGTAAATAGAGATTTCTTTTATTTTGTCTTCCAATAGTTTATTCTGTATAATTTCATCAAAAAGTTCCATTAATTGTAAGTTTCAGGTTAAAAATGTCTAAACTCATTATACAACTATTTGTTTTACACGTCTTTATAATATCTTTGCAATAGATATACCGCATTCTGTGAAATGAGGTTAGTTTTGTGTACCTGTTTGCGTCTTTTTATATAATAATGTGAGCGGGTTTCAAAACAGTAGAACTGACTTCTATTTACGTTATGTTAGGAAGAATCTATTACAAGTAGAATAATAACCAAAATAAAATAGTAAATATGAAAAAGAGTCTTTTTATCGTAGCTTTAGCGTTGGGTACACTTGCATTTAGTAGCTGTGCCAGCAAGAAAGATTTGGAAAATTGTCGTACAGAGAATAATCAGTTGACGGCAGATTATCAGAATGCTAAGGAAACGATTGCGGCCAATAACGCACGTATCAAGAGCTTGGAAGATCAGTTGGCTCAGGCAAGAGAGAGTGCTGCTGCGTTGCAGGGTAGTCTTGATAACAGTTTGAGAAATGCCAATTCAAACAATATCAACATCTCTAAACTTGTTGATCAGATTAACGAGAGTAATCAGTATATCCGTCACTTGGTTGAGGTGAAGTCTAAGAGTGACTCATTGAATATGGTATTGACAAACAATCTTACTCGTTCTTTGAGCCGTGAGGAGTTGAAGGAGGTTGATGTACAGGTTCTGAAGGGTGTTGTTTATATCTCTTTGGCTGATAACATGCTTTATAAGAGCGGTTCTTATGAGGTGAATGATCGTGCTGAGCAGACATTGAGCAAGATTGCTAAAATTATCACTGATTATAAAGATTATGATGTCCTGATTGAAGGTAATACTGATAATGTGCCTATCAATACATCTGCTGACAAGATGAAGAATATCCGTAATAACTGGGATCTCTCTTGTCTGCGTGCAGCATCTGTTGCACAGTATCTGCAGGATCGCTTCGGTGTAAATCCTAAGCGTTTGACTGCTGGTGGTCGTGGTGAGTATAATCCACTTGCTACTAACGATACTGAGTTAGGTAAGCAGCGTAACCGTCGTACACAGATTATCATTACTCCAAAGCTTGATCAGTTTATGGATCTCATTGGTGAGGCTCCAGAGGCTAAGTCTACAAAGTAATTTGTTGATGAGTAAAAACGTTTTGTTCGGAATACTCCTGCAATACCCATGATTATATAAGTGGTTGTTGGTTGCACTTTCCATATATGTGGTTTATTTCTGTGGAAAGTGTCTTGGAGAAGAATTGTGGTATTTACTGCATTGATAGAATAGAAAACGTTGATAAATATAAATCTGCATCTTGTCTATACCATATTGACAAGATGCAGATTTTCTTTATATATAATATAAGGTTTGTATATGGATGTTACTTTTATGATTTTAGCTACATTGGTAGCTGTCGAACACATATATATAATGTGTCTTGAAACGATATTTACTAAATCGGGAACTACTGCGCATACATTCAATATGGAAGTGGAGGAATTAAGTCGCCCATCTGTGTCTACGTTATTTAAAAATCAAGGTGTCTATAATCTTTTATTGGCAGTGTTGATTTTAATAGCAGTTTGGGTTACGAATGATTTGTTTTGGACACGTTGTTTTTTGACATATGTAGCATTGGTGGCTATTTATGGCGGTATTACAAGTAGTCCAACTATTATTTTAAAGCAGGGTGCACCAGCTTTGGTGGCATTAATATATAGTTTTGTTCTATTGTAGGTATTTGTTGTTTTGGCTAAATTTGAAATTTCCTTTGTTTTCGATTTTGTGTTTAAGGGGCTATTTCTTGTTTTATGGCTTTGTAGTGCTATTTTTGTTTTTATGGCTTTCTGAGTTACGGTAGGGTGTGCTTGATGCTGTTTTGATTGATTTGTATCAAGGCTTTGGTTGATTTTTAAGTTTTTTGAAAAATAATCTTCAAAACATTTGGTGGTAACGGAAATTCTGTATACCTTTGCACTCGCTTTACAAAACAAGCCACCCGGCAAGTTACTTAAAGCATATAAAGAAAGAGTTCTTTGAAAAGATTTACATAAACAGAGAAGTAGTACAAGAAGCGTCTGTTTGATTTTATATCAAATAGATGGGTAAAAGAAACGAACCGATCAATTCCTTGTTCTTGTTTTTTGAGGCACTGCCTCAAAACTTAAGTTCAAGCGAAAAAGGTGCTTTTTAAACTTAAATTCTAAGGATAAGCGTTCTGAAACAGAGATTACTCGGTGACGTGTTTGGGAGTAGTGGTATTCATCACCACCCACCACCCATCACTTATCACCAACACATATTTTACAATGGAGAGTTTGATCCTGGCTCAGGATGAACGCTAGCTACAGGCTTAACACATGCAAGTCGAGGGGAAACGGCATTGAGTGCTTGCACTCTTTGGACGTCGACCGGCGCACGGGTGAGTAACGCGTATCCAACCTTCCCATTACTGTGGGATAACCTGCCGAAAGGCAGACTAATACCGTATAGTCTTCGTTGACGGCATCAGATTTGAAGTAAAGATTTATCGGTAATGGATGGGGATGCGTCTGATTAGCTTGTTGGCGGGGTAACGGCCCACCAAGGCGAC
>CAMUQE010000174.1 GCA_947096075.1 Veillonella parvula
ATCAGGAAAGGTGAACAGTTATAAAAGTCAAATTTATACCAAGTACATAAAGACGGTACTAAGATGATTTCCCGTACTACTAGGTAATATACCTAATAGCTAAAATCAAACTTAGTACCGTTATAAATGTCACTCTATATAATAAACAATCTAATCAAAATCAAAAAGATCAAATTATAAAGTTGACGTTGTTTGCTCAATAGAAATAGTTACAGGTGCTGATAATTTAGCCTCTAGCCAAGCTTTTATTCGTTTCGAGTCTACATCAGATACACTAGACGTGGTATGGATAATCACTATATAACGACTCGCTTTAGCCTGTTCAAGATTATCTATCAAAGGCATGCCTTCCACTTTGCTTACAAACGGGAATAACGCCTTTGCTTCAGCTTCTGTCGTTTTCATAGTGTTTATAGTTTCACTTACCAGTTGATAAGTCGGCTGGTACAGATTACTCAAGTTTTTATATTTTTCAAGATTTTCCGAAGATTTATTCAAGTTCGTCTTATCCATAGTAGATTTATTCTCATCTACGCTATTAACAAATCGCAATGTATAAGGCTGCAAATACTCATCTTTCTGTAACTTATCATCCAACTGGGCTTGCTCCTCCGAAGTCACAGGAGCTCCTATAACTACTAAGTCTACTAGCTTATTCGTTCGATCCAATGAATAATCAATCACTTGTCGACGTCCATCTTGATTAATATCGTTCTTAATAAACTGCTCTATATGATTTGACTCAGAATACTTGATGGTCATATCATAGCCTGCATAAATACTTGGTATAGCCATAATAAGACCAATCACAAGAAATATTAGCTGATTACGACGAATAAGCTCTTCTGCTTGTTTATGGAATGGCAAACTATATACACCCTTTAAAACAATAAAAGATGCAAAAAAGATGAAAAATGCATTTATAAAGAATAGATAGCCAGCCCCAAAGAAATAGTTCCAATTTCCATTAGCAAGTCCATATCCTGCCGTACATAGTGGTGGCATAAGTGCAGTCGCAATCGCAACCCCTGGTATAACATTATCTAAGGTCTTACGCGTTTGCCCAATAATCCCAGCCAACCCACCAAATATAGCAATAAAGACATCAAAAATACTCGGTTCTGTACGCGCTAATAGTTCAGATGTAGCCGTCTGAACGGGGGAAATATAAAAATATAAAGTAGATGCCAAAACAGCAATCGTAATCTGTAAGGATAATCTTAAAATAGCGCTTTTCACAACTGTAAAATTAAGCGTAGCGAAGCCAAAACCAGTTGCTAGAATAGGTCCCATCAACGGCGATATAAGCATAGCACCAATAATAACTGCCGTACTATTCATATTCAACCCAATAGAGGCAATAAACATGGAGAGGATCAGGATAACCAAAGCAGGTCCCTTAATCTTAGCCCCACCTATCAACCTTTTAGCAATGGTTGCATCATCGGCTCGCTCAAAATGTATATCAAAGTATTTATTTATTTCCATTCTTCTTCCTTATAATTTCATCAGCTCTGCAAAGGTGCCCACATTTACAAACATATGCTGCGTTGTTTTTAGCATTTGCACCATCAAAATGGCTCCTGTGCCTTCTCCCATCGACATTTGTGCTTGAATAGGAACCATGTCTTGAGTGATTCCCACCTCAGCTAAAGCGATTTCCGTACCTTTTTCTTTAGAATAATGCGATGGCAATGCATAGTCCTTAACACGAGCGTTTATGTGCGTTGCACAAGCAGCTGCTACAGATGTTATAAAGCCGTCAATAACAAAAGGCTTTTCAAAATCTGCACAAGCTAGCATGGCTCCAAGAATAGCCACAATATCAAAACCACCTACATGAGCTACGATTTCACGAACTCGGTCTGATTCACTTTCAGAACCAATACTAGCCTTGTGCTTGTCTAATACAGAACGTACAAAGTCAATTTTTCGATTCATCAAATCTGGTTTATCTGGCCAGGAACCAGGGCCCACGGTTTCCGTCGGATCAGCCCCCGTCAATGCAGACAGCACACACGCAGAGGTTGTCGTATTCCCTAACCCCATTTCACCAAAGGAGAACAGATTGATTCCTTGTTCTACATAATGCTGAACCCGTTCATAGCCAGCTTGAAAGGCTCTATTAAATTCATCGTCAGTCATGGCCGGATGGTGCAAAATATTCTTTGTTCCCTTCGCTACTTTACGATCCACACCAATACCATCATCTGAGGCAATACCTACATCTACGACCTCATAAGGAATATTGTTAAAGTTACAAAATTGTGTCGCCGATGAACCACCGAGTAACATATTACGAGATTGCTTTTGTGTCACCTCGTAGTTATAGCCTACATAACCTTCCATATTACAACCATTATCAGCAGAAAATATGATATGCTGTGGTCGGATTTCACCATTAATCTCGCCCCAAGCCGCGCAAATCTTACGGAAATATATTTCCCATAAACCAAGACCACCTGGGATAAGGCATTTTGGTTGGAGAAATTTATTTAATTGTTTCTCTATCGGTAATACTGACTTATCTTTCATTTTATTCTCTAATCCGCACCTAATGTGCCAACTAGCCTTCTATTAATTCGATATTATTCTATCTGAAAGTATAACATAAAATGCATATCTAGTAATGTGACTATTATTAGTTTTTAGAAGTATAATTTAATTTTGAAATTTAGTATTC
>CAMUQE010000175.1 GCA_947096075.1 Veillonella parvula
GCTTTAGGAATTATGGTATCAGGGGTTAGCTATGCAAGCGTTGTATCTGAAACTATAGTAGAGGGAAAACTACGTTTAACATATCCAGTCGTCTATACAGATAATAAAGTTGCACAAATCGCTATTTTTAATGACATTTGGAGCTATGTATTGAAAGCAAAAGAGGATTATTATAATGGTATAGCTTATGAGGTTTTTCAAGGTTATGAAGTTACTTATGAAGATGATCAGGTTATCTCTATTTTGCTAAATACAGGTAAGAATTATAAAGGTGCAGCTCATGGAACTTATAGCACTAGAGGCTTGGTGTATGATAAAAATACCGGTCAAAGGATTCCTTTATATAACTATGTAAGAATTGCTAATGCTCAACAGTTAGAAGATGGCATAAATGAAGATATATTAAACTTTTACACAAGTGCTAGTAAAAGAAAGACGTATTTACCAAAATATAAACATATAATGGATGTTACGGATAATTACTACTTACCTGGTAACGGCTATGTAAAACTTATATATCAACCATATGTATTGGGACCGTTTAATGATGGCGTTACATTTATTGAATTTAGTCCGGAGGCGATTGAGTATTTTAATCGTATGAATAATTGGTAGATAAATCAATATAACTAGGAGGACCATAGGGGGGATTCACAGATATACTAAATAAATTATTTTGAAAGCAGAGGTCGAATGTAATGAATCGTAATGAACTAATTCAATATATTCAGCAAGAATATATTTGTGATTTGGACAATCCATGGGAAAAATACCCTAACTATGTAGTAATTCGACGCAAAAATAATCAAAAGTGGTTCGCTTTGATTTTTAATATTAGAGGTGTTCGATTAGGACTTAATATAAATGAACCGATAGAGATAGTTAATCTGAAATGCGAACCTGATTTAATTCCTAACTTAATTCGTGAAAATGGGATCTATCCTGCATATCATATGAATAAACAACACTGGATATCGGTAGATATAGCAGGATATGAAGATGTGGAAAAACTTAAAATGCTGGTGGATATGAGCTATCAGTTGGTGGGAAAGAAGTAAAAGTTATTACTAGTATAAATAACTGGTTACAATTTGTAGCCAGTTATTTTTATGGATTTTATTGGAATAAAAATTATGTTATTATGAAAGAAACATGTAATCTATTTTTAGGGGAATACATATGATAACTGGTGAAATTAAAAATAAAGTAGATAAGATTTGGGAGAATGTCTGGGCTGCAGGCTTAACCAATCCTTTATCTGTAATTGAGCAAATTACATATTTAATGTTTATACGTGCATTGGATGATCAAGAAATTAATAATATTCGTAGTAAGACTTTACTTGGTGCGGATGTGGAATTAATTTTCCCAGAGTCTGATATTGGACAAGCTATGCGTTGGAGTAATTTTAAATTTAGAAATGCTGATGAAATCTATAATATTGTTTCTAATTTTGTATTTCCAGCGATTAAGGCCATGAAGCATGGGAAATTGCCAGATTTTGATGAACATGGCAAGCTAATACCCATTCCTGATACAGATGACACAAAGGATGGTTTTGATTTCTTTGCTAAGCATATGTCTACTGCTACGTTTATAGTTCCGACTGCACAAGTGCTTGAAAAAATTATTACTGGATTAGATGATCTATATACTCATGACATTGCAAATTTAGATATGCAAGGTGACTTGTATGAATATATGCTTTCAAAATTATCTACAGCTGGAACGAATGGACAATTTAGAACACCAAAGCATATACGAGAAATGATGGTTAAGTTATTAAAGCCTACACCACAGGATATAATTTGTGATCCTGCTTGTGGTACAGCTGGATTTCTGGTGTCTGCTGCAGAATATATTCGAGCTAATCATAGTGAAAAAATGGATAAAGCTGATTGGAAACATTATGAAAGTAATATGTTTAGTGGATTTGATACAGATACAACAATGCTTCGTATTTCTGCAATGAACTTAATGTTACATTCTATCAAATATCCTCAGGTTGATTATAAAGATAGTTTATCAAAACAAAATACTATATATGATGCATATACTATTTGTTTAGCTAATCCGCCATTTAAAGGTAGTTTAGATAAAGAAACAATTAATGATGAATTGCGTAGTATTACAAATAACACAAAAAAAACAGAGCTCTTGTTTTTGGCACTATTTTTAAGAATTTTGAAAAAAGGTGGCACTTGTGCCTGTATTGTACCTGATGGGGTTCTATTTGGTTCATCTAAAGCACATGTAGCTTTACGAAAAGAAATTATTGAAAATCATCATTTGCGTGCTATTATATCTATGCCTTCGGGGGTTTTTAAACCTTATGCAGGAGTGTCTACAGCGATTATGATTTTTACAAAAACTCAAGCTGGTGGAACCGATAATGTTTGGTTCTATGATATGAAAGCAGATGGTTTTAGTTTAGATGATAAACGACAACCTATTGAAGACAATGACATTGCTGATATTATTGATCGTTTTGAACATATTGATAGTGAAAGTGAACGGAAGCGTACTGAACAAAGCTTCTTAGTAACTAAACAAGAAATCGTGGATAATGGATATGATTTATCTATTAATAAATATAAAGAGATTGAATATATCCCAGTCGAATATCCTCCAACTAGCGAAATATTAGCTAATATTAAAGCTTTAAATGAACA
>CAMUQE010000176.1 GCA_947096075.1 Veillonella parvula
ACAAAAAACCTCATATCAAATTTCTCAATGGAACTGGTTGCGTTATTCATTAACTTATCTTGTAATTTATCATCTCCAAGCAATCTTATAGTAGCATCTGCTAGCGACCGCGAGTTGCGAGGCTCTACAGTTAAGCAATTGTAGCCATTAATACCTATTTCATCCAACCCAGAAGTATTAGACACAATTGTTGGAAGCGAAGCTGCTAGCGACTCGATGGCAGTAAACCCCAGACCTTCATAATATGACGGTATAATAGATATATTAACGCTTTTATACAGTGCTCCCATGTCCTCCTGCGAGACTGGCTTATTCGAAATCAGGATTCTATCGTTGACATTAAGTAAAGTAGCCAACCTTTTCACTGCCTCCTCATATCGGCCTCCACGTCCATCACTTGTTAATAGCAGCTGTGCATCGTATTTTCTGCTTACTTCAGATAACGCATATATTGCCTCCTCGACGCCTTTTCGTTGTGTAATACGCCCTGGAAGCAAAATTAATCTATTTGCGGTAGGTCGCCTGTTAAAATACTTACTAAAGACATCAATATCTCTGTATAGCGACTCCCTAAAAGCTTTCAAGTCAATCCCATGATAGCAAAAAGAGGTTAACTCGCTTTTTGCCCCAAGATGAAGAGCGGAATTATAACTAGCCTTGCTGCCGAGAACCATTTTATGATACCTCCCAGACTCTATGATAAATCTAGCTAAGGACAAATCGAGAGGTGAATCGTCATAAAAACCTAATGCTCTTTTTCCAATATCAGGAGCATTCCAGAACGTAAAAAACACTTTTGTATCACCGATAATATCACCAAGAGTGGATAGTAGTAGCATAGGCATGTAGCTATATACATGGACAACGTCATAGTTTTTTCTTAGCTCTTTTGCTATTGCCCGCGCAGGCTTACCGAAGCCTGCTAAACCTGTCATAAAATCTTTGTATTCAGGAATATGTATAATTTTGAAGTCAGGATGACCATTAACCTCACTTAAATATCGATTGTCTTCATCCACGCAGACAGTTACGTTATGACCTCTTTCTGCCATAAATCGCGCTATCAAGCATGTCGCTATACCACTGCCTGCTAAATCAGGATAAAATTGACCGGCTAAAATTAATATTTTCATAAGGATCCATATAACTTTCTAGAGACAGTATTTATTAGCCGGCTATAGTCAGAAGTAGCCCCAGGCTTGTCCCGTTTAAAAACGTGTAAATTCTTACCGAAAATGTAACCTATAGGCGAAAACTCACCGTACGCAACACTGCCAAGCGATGGTGATTTTATATAAACTACACAGCCTCCGCCGTCTTTCTTTATGTCTTCAAGTATATTCAATTGTTGCCTGTTTAATATGTTCCCGTCTTTGAAATTCCACCTACCATTCATGTCACTCTTAATAAGCTTTAGTTCACGCGGAGCATATAACTTCAAATAGTAAACACCTGGGCTGCTGACGCTTTTCACATTATGGTCTTCGCTACTTCCAATCGTCCCAAGCACCTTATTATTTGCGCCTCCTTTAGATAATTTTAATATATAATGAATCAACTCCAGCGGTATCCTATTCGATAAAATAGCATTATAGGTTTGATATAGCGTAGTACCCTGCCACCGCGGATTTATTTCCGTAACATACAGCCTGTATTCATTTTTTCTCGTTTCACCAAGAAATCAACACCAACGATACCAGAATAACCATACTTCTTGTAAAGAATTTCGCCGATACTTTTTGCAATCTCCATATACAAACTATTAACGGCCTTCGGCCAATTAATCCCCCAGTCATTACCAACACTACAATAAGTACCGTTACTACGACAATCTGTGTCAAGCACTTTGTGAGATAGCGGATCTACAAACACCATACATTCTGCACCCCTTGGAACGATACATAGCGATCCATTGGCAGAATAGGCATTTGCAATTTCAGTACTTACTTTTACTCTCATACCTTTAGGCAGAATCTTTTGAACCCTATTAAAATCACTTTGGTTGCTAATTTTATATGTTCCACCACCAGCAGCAGACACCGCCTCCTGAACGAAAAAAGATTCTCCCGCTTCGGCGTTAAATAATTTTTGAATATAATGATAATTCTTATCTAGCGACATGTTCTTTGATTCTGCTAAAATGCGGTAGCCTAATTTTGACTCAATCCCAGAAAGTATATCTTCAAGTAGAGTCTTATTCTCTAGGTCAATATATTTATCAAAATCGTCCACAGGTGATGTTATCGTAAATTTCTCCCACGCACTCCTCTTTTTGATATAATCAGACAGGGGTTTGTTCGGCGAAGACGCCAATATAGCCACCCTAAGGTCATCTCGGATAACCCTATCCACTTCATCGAAAATGCGATCATCTACTACGCTAAATATTCCATCAAAACTCTTTGAGCTAATTTTAGGCGGAGTTAATATTTTAGAGTTTTTAAACTTACGTCCTAGATCATTATGAGTATGCACTACAGTGAAATCGTCTTCACAAACTATACCCAGGTCGATAAGATTATCACAGTGGTCACGCCGCGCAGATACAAGCCACAGTTCGTCATATGCCGAGAATGACTCTCTACACATAGATATAATAGTATCTGTATTCATGAAAATAATATACAATAATAAAGGTATTTATCAAATTTTATA
>CAMUQE010000177.1 GCA_947096075.1 Veillonella parvula
TGAAATCGTATAGGTTCCATCAAATACAAATAAATGTGGGTTCTCATGTACAAATACATCTTCAAAGATACCATCATATGTATATACTGCATCATCTTTTTCATCTAGAAAATCAAAGAATTCTGGATTATTCTCCCAGTCTTGTAAAATAGTCCATCGTTCAGCTCTATCAAATGGAATTGAGCCACCAAAGTAATTGATTACCGATTGTAAATTCTCTGCTAGCTCATCCATCTTGAAAAGGCGTAAACCCGCTAAAGCATCTTCCCATACGATACCTGTTGAATTATAGAAGAACTGATGATGTCCGCCATTATTGACCTCAGCAAAATACCAACATATTGCATTAAGATATCGTTGCTCAATAGTGAAGCCTTTTGCAGATTCTAAATAGTCATCATAAGAACCATAAATATTGATAGTCCAATACGCTGGTTCATTTATGCTCCACATATCGTCAGTTTCTTTAATTTCTTCAACAGTTATAATCCGATCTTGAGGTACACCTCTCCTATTCTTCTGTTTTTCGGCTACGTATTTACTATAAGCAGAACACAATTCTGGGTAATCAGACTCACACCTTTCAAAATCTATCTGCATATAACACATATCAATAAGCTCAAAAAAATATCCTTTTATATTATTTCGATTCTCACTAACAGCTAGGCGTATACCATTATCTACAAGTGATAGCATATGTTGCATATTATCAGATGTATATGCTTCATTATTATTCGAAGCAATAAAGCCGTAAGAGTAAGCACAGCGATAATGCCACACAGCATCTCTATACTCTTCATCTATAGAGTTTAATACCTTGATGGCTTCTTCCGGTTTATCATTATTGTTATACGCTCTACCAAGCTCACCTAATAAAGGTACAGATAGATTCTCGATGCCTACAGCAGTTAATACCTCAATAATCATCTCCTCTTGCCCTATATCATTAAGATCTTTAATAGTTTGTAATTGTGCTTCTTCAGAAAAAGATAAAAAACGTTCAACACTTAACGTCATACAATACGCATCCCTTCATCCCAATTAATATGTATATGAAATCATTCTAAAGTAGTAATATTAACAAACACACAAAACAATAACTTTAATTAATAATGATTGATTTATATGATGGATTATTTACTTAGCTGCCACAACATACATAAAGAACAGGAATACCATCTTCATTATCGATGAGGCCATGTCCCTCGCACTCATGTCCCTCGTATTCTATGCCTTCATAGAATACATGATCACCTAATTCTTTATTAGCCATTAAATTTTGTAACTTAAAGGTAAGTTCTTCTCCCGTAAAATATTTACCATTATCGGCAGTAATATAGGCCATGATTTCTACTTGCCACATGTTATCTTCTTTTTCTTCTTCTAGTAGCTCTTCATCGTTTAAACGTTCATTATTATAGAGCTGATTTTCACTTTCGATCCATGCTTCATAAGTCACTAAAATTTCAGGCTCTTCTAATAGCGCTAATGCACTTTCCATAGCACCATACTCAGCATACTCCTCTAATATTTGATTAAACTCTTTAGAAAAAATCTCTTTACTATATGACTTTTTATTGAATACCCAATGCACTGCACTGTACGAAGGATAGTTATCCTCTGATATTTCAAGTTGCTCTGCGTCAAGTTTATTAATTTCAGTATTTTGGCTCTTATTAACGAACGTTTTAATCGTTTCAAAAATCATAGGATAATCCTTTTCATACTCACTTGGCTTTATAAAAGATAAAATATATTCTACTACTTCACAGCACCAGCTCAGTTGTTTTTCTAAGTGTGCTTCTTTTGTCTTTTTCATAGCAGCTTCAATTAACTGTAAAGCTTGCTGCACATGTTCAGAATGATAACTTTCACCATGTGCTAAAGAGGCATGCGCATAACCCTTACGATAATACCAAGACCAATCGCGATGTTCCTCATCTATACGCTCAAATAACTCGATAGCCTCTTCTGGTCGGTCATTATTGTTATACATACGTCCTAAGGTGCTTAGTAATATAGGAGATAAATTATCGATACCTATATTAGTTAAAAGCTCCATAGCACGATCAATATCTAGATCCTCTTGTTCATTAATAAGTTTTACCTTATCCTCATCACTTAAAGCTTGAAACTCTTCATCTGTAATGTCTTCTATGCTTATATATAATTGCTTAATAAAATCCCCAAAACTATCTGCTAAAAGAGTGATAGAGTAATCCCCTTCTTGGTCTACTCGGACTACCTTAGGCTCACCGGTTGGCCCACACTCACGATAATCGAAGAAAATCATATCATGACCGCCAGAAATCGTATCCGCCACCACGACACCAATAGGAGGATATTCCCATTTAGAAATCCAAAATTCGTTACCAAATTCTCCAAAGATAGAGTTCTTTTTATCTCTATCAATGCCATATATACCTGTCACATATACACACTCACCATCATTATTAATAAAGCAGTTCTTATTCAATACACCGCCATTATGATTGTTAAGTAATTCAATATATGCTGCAGGTAATGTATAGCCCAACTCAGATTCAGCATTTTTTATGTCTTCATCAGTAACGTCTTTACCTATATAAGACTCAAATGCATAGTCACAATCATTCCAAAATCCGGACCAATCAAAGTCTTTTAGATTA
>CAMUQE010000178.1 GCA_947096075.1 Veillonella parvula
TAATATTATAGTTATAACCTTACCTGTTGAGAATAAATGTAGATAGTATAAGTGTTTTCTCATTATTCTGGTTTGATTTTTTGACTAATTAATTAAAAATATCAAATTGTCTTTTTGACTAAATAGATTTTATTTGGCTTTTTAATGATTTTTTAGCTTGACAATTTTTTTTAATATGATAATATTATACATGCGATTAGCACTCAAAGTTTATGAGTGCTAACAAGAGGTGTCATTATGGATGAAAGAAAACAGCGCATCTTGCGAGCCATAATTGAAGACTACGTTAAATCCGCAGAACCTGTAGGCTCTCGAACGATTGCTAAGAATTATGATCTTGGTATCAGTCCTGCTACGGTACGGAACGAAATGTCAGATTTAGAGGAATTAGGCTATTTAGAGCAACCTCATACATCGGCTGGACGTATTCCTTCAGCTAAGGGCTATCGCTTATATGTTGATTCTATGCTGAGTCGACAACCTGTTCCATTACAGGATGCTGAAAAAATTGAAATGTTATGGAAACATTCCAATGGATCAACGAGTGAACTCTTTTTAAATATGGCTAAACTACTTTCACAGGTAAGCCATAGCATGAGTTTATTCTTGGCACCAGCCCATGATAGAGCATTAATCAAATATATTCATGTATTACCGCTAGATAGTCATCAAGCCATTATGGTAGTTATTACTGAAACAGGGGCACTCGATAATGAGTTGATGTACTTTGGTGAAAGTGTTTCACCAGAGCTTTTACAGAGTCTAGCCATACAATTTAGCAATGCACTACAGAATGTAAGTATTGGTCATGTAACGGCTGAGGCTTTAGGATCTATATTGGTCCATATGGAAGGACCGCAGGGAATTTTATTAATTCTTTTGGAGACATTATTACGAGCTATTAATAAACGTAAGTTGTTCTATTCGGTAGGTACCACAGAGTTGTTAAATCAACCAGAGTTTAAGTCTGTTGAGAAGGTACAACCCTTGCTTTCCTTAGTGGAAGAACAAAATCAATTAGGACAGTTATTAAAAGATGATTCCCCAACACCTGTTAAGGTCAAGATTGGTATTGAGAATGAAACTGAAGCACTACATTCAATGAGTGTGGTACAAGCTGATTTTACGAATCAAGATCAGCCTATTGGAACTCTTGCTATTCTTGGTCCCACGCGGATGGAATACGGACGTATCATCGGCATGTTGTCCCATATGAAACATATAATGGAAACTATGGTAAAAGAACAAAACAGAAAGGGCATGTAATGGCTGAAGAACAAGACATTAAACAAGAAACAGTAGAGGAAACAGAGAATACTACGAATGTAGAGGCACCAACTGTTGAAAAAACTGAAGAAGCTGTGGCTGATGCTGCTCAAGTGTTAGAAGAGCTTAAAGCCGATTTTGATAATCGCTATAAACGGTTACAAGCGGACTTTGAAAACTTCAAACGACGTACTAATCAGGAAAAAGAGCAACTTGCAGGATATGTAAAAGGGGATGTATTAACAGACCTTCTTCCTGTATTGGATAACTTTGAACGAGCTGTTCAAAGTCCTGCAGAAGGGGAAGCAAAAGTATTCCTCGATGGATTCATTATGATTCATCAAAATTTGATGGCTATGTTATCTAAACATGGATTAGCAGTTATTGAAGCTGTGGGTCAACCATTTGATCCAAATTTCCATCAAGCGATTATGCGTGTACCGTCAGATGAATATGAATCCGATACGGTGTGTGAAGTATTGCAAACTGGCTATACTGTTGATGGTCGTTGTATACGTCCAGCAATGGTAAAAGTTGTGGAATAGATTATAAAGTTTTAGGAGGTATATATTATGGCAAAGGTAATTGGTATTGATTTAGGTACAACAAACTCTTGTGTTGCTGTTATGGAAGGCGGCGAACCTACGGTTATTACAAATCAAGAAGGTGCACGTACAACTCCTTCCGTTGTTGGGTTTGCAAAAAATGGTGAACGTTTAGTTGGTCAATTGGCTAAACGTCAAGCCGTATCTAATCCAGAAAACACAATCATTTCTATTAAACGTCACATGGGTACAGACTACAAAGTAACTGTAGAAGGTAAATCTTATACTCCTCAAGAAATTTCTGCAATGATTCTTCAAAAAATCAAAGCTGACGCAGAAGCTTACTTGGGTGAACCTGTAAAACAAGCTGTTATTACTGTTCCAGCATACTTTACAGATGCTCAACGTCAAGCTACAAAAGATGCTGGTGCTATTGCAGGTCTTGAAGTACTTCGTATTATTAACGAACCTACAGCAGCTGCTCTTGCATATGGTGTAGATAAAGATGAAGATGGTAAAGTTCTTGTGTTTGACCTTGGTGGTGGTACATTCGACGTATCTATCCTTGAATTGGGGGATGGTGTATTTGAAGTATTGGCTACATCTGGTAATAACCACCTTGGTGGCGATGACTTCGACCAACGTATTATGAACTACCTTATTGAAGAGTTCAAAAAGGAAACAGGTATTGATTTATCCAATGATAAATTAGCAGATCAACGTTTAAAAGAAGCTGCTGAAAAAGCAAAAATTGAGTTGTCTGGTGTAGCTAGTACAAATATCAACTTACCATTTATTACA
>CAMUQE010000179.1 GCA_947096075.1 Veillonella parvula
GTTCACGAACTTCCATTTCTACCAATTCGATCAATTCTTCATCGTCAACCATGTCAGCTTTGTTCAAGAATACTACAATTGCAGGAACACCAACTTGGCGAGCCAACAAGATGTGTTCGCGAGTTTGAGGCATAGGGCCGTCAGCTGCGGATACAACCAAGATAGCGCCGTCCATTTGAGCCGCACCAGTAATCATGTTTTTAACATAGTCAGCATGGCCTGGGCAGTCAACGTGTGCATAGTGACGGTTAGCAGTTTCATACTCAACGTGTGCAGTGTTGATTGTGATACCGCGTTCACGTTCTTCTGGAGCTTTATCGATCATGCTGTAATCTTGGAAGTCAGCTTGACCTTTTTCAGCCAATACTTTAGTGATTGCAGCAGTCAAAGTAGTTTTACCATGGTCAACGTGACCGATTGTACCGATGTTAACATGCGGTTTCGTACGTTCAAATTTTTCTTTTGCCATTAGGATTATATCCTCCTTCACAAAAACAAATTACATTCTAGTATTAATATAATATATTAACCCTAATTTATCAATGGAATATAAGATTTCCTTACCTATTATTATACCATATATACAAAGTCTTAGAATAGCATGTCATATG
Source organism: Veillonella parvula (assembly GCA_947096075.1). GTDB lineage: Bacteria > Bacillota > Negativicutes > Veillonellales > Veillonellaceae > Veillonella > Veillonella parvula_C. The sequence goes on from CAMUQE010000179.1 coordinate 612, forward strand.
TAAAGAAATAAAAAAATCCCCACCAAGGTGAGGTTTAATGGTGGCGGCACACGGATTTGAACCGCGGACACACCGGGTATGAACCGATTGCTCTAGCCAACTGAGCTATGCCGCCATGTATGGAGCTAGTGACCGGGATTGAACCGGTGACCTTATCCTTACCAAGGATACGCTCTGCCGACTGAGCTACACCAGCACAATGAACGATCATTTCACTGTGGTTTTTATGGTTGCGGGGACAGGACTTGAACCTGCGACCTTCGGGTTATGAGCCCGACGAGCTACCAACTGCTCCACCCCGCTATGAATGGTGGAGGGAGAAGGATTCGAACCTTCGAAGTCGAAGACGGCAGATTTACAGTCTGCTCCCTTTGGCCGCTCGGGAATCCCTCCATAAATAAAATGGAGCTGGCGATAGGAATTGAACCCACAACCTGCTGATTACAAGTCAGCTGCTCTACCTATTGAGCTACGCCAGCATCATTACGACAAGATGAATTGTATCACCTAGCACACTAAGTGTCAAGAACCTTTTAAAAACTTTTTTGAAGTTTTTCGTTCACTGTGGTCACCCTTAGTGCTTAATCATAATAACATGAAACGATACCCTATGCAAGTATTTTGTCAAAAAAAATTTATATTTTATCAATCCTCTATAAAATGCCTTGTTTTCAGGATATATCCAGTAATCAACTTTTATTTACTAGTATATTCTTTATATACCTTTATATAGTTGCATCCCTTGCCAGTCCATGTCTGCTAACATCCATATTTCAGGTTTACTAAAATCAAATAATAGAAAATTACAAAACTATATTTTTTACCTAATAACTGTAATTATATAACTAAAAAAGGAGATAGCCCGCTATCTCCTTCTATACATTTATAGTTTTCCCTATATTCAACCAATATGTTCAAACATACTTTTAGTCGATTGCAATAACATGATCTGGATGTGCAATACTAACTACAGCATGTTTAGGATTATTGTTATGTTCTAAGTACAACTGATCCCCTTCAATATGTCCACGCCAGCCAACGACAATAGGATACTTCTTACTAATAGTTTTTAACAACTCAAATGGTTGTAGATTTAAGATAGGTGCAAAGAATACATTGATGCCATCTAGCAAGACTACTTCCGTATCGCTACGGCTAAGAGCACGACAAATAACTTCTTCCGCTAATTGAGGCCGTTCATCACGAGGCACGAGCAAAAACTCTTCCTCGATGAGTTGCTTAGCTTCCAAGTATTTCCAGCCCTTCTGCTCAGACAATTCACGAATTAGCAAACTTTTACCAGAACCTGGACCACCAACGATAAACAATATACGTTCATCATCACCTTGAATCTTTTCCCAACGTTCTTTTACATCTTGTACAGTAACCATACCCTTTGCCTCCTCGCTGTGACCTCTCCTATTTTACAGGACGGTCAGATAACATAACGGATTTGATATATTGGTTTTTATCATCTAGGGCAAACTGTAAATAAGAGTTGCTTGCCGCTGGATTTTTATATTCATATACGGTAGACGTCCCCGCCTTTGTTGTAGATTCAACAATACGAGTTGGCATACCATACACAAAGAGCAATAAATATTTGGTATCACCCATTGCGATTCCACGACGTGTAGGCGTATAAACATTTAATAATACGCGATTGATAAGATCTTTTTTATCTACGCTTACACCGTATTCATTATAGCCAATAAATGTGGATCCAAACAATATTCCTTGATGTTTCCAATCATTATTAGGATCATTAACAAAATGGTCATTCAACTTGAACCCACGCAATACAAAATCATCAGCCGTAAGTGTACCAGCTTCAAAATCATACACTTCAGCTTTCGGTAATCCAAATCTAGGCCATACTTGTCCACTAATAATATCTACAGCCTCTATATTGCTTTGTTTAATAGTGAAAGCAATATATTCTTTTTGCTGACCAAGCATAGATTGTTGTTGGCTATTACTATTTGTATTCTCTAC
>CAMUQE010000180.1 GCA_947096075.1 Veillonella parvula
AGAACGTCAACATGGTGGAGGTCAAAGTTATGATCCCAGTTCAAAAGTTCCTGACCTGTATAAGAGATATACTGGTAAGCATACTCTCTCAAACGACCATTGTTAGAAGCACCATCACCAATAACAGGGTTGTTATAGGTCTGACGGTTAGTTGTCGCATGATTCAAGTTAACCTTTCCAGATAAAGAGAAACCATATGGCAAACTAATCTTTGTATAGAGCAAACCATCCAATACGTTTCTACGTGTGCGGTCCATATCCATCGTCATCTCATAAGGGAGGTTACGGTTGTCAAGATACTCAGATGTAGTATCATACTGCTTGTTACCATTTGCATCCAAAGCATAAGTACCATCAGCATTATGCAAATAAACAGGATAAACCGGAGCCATGTAACGAGTTACATAGAATGGGTTAGCATAATAACTTTCCTTGGCACTTGAGTTATAGCTTCTTACTGAAGATGTACCAGAGAGGTTCAAACCCAATTCCAGCCACTTATTAGCGTTATAATTGGTATTAATACGACCAGTAAAACGCTCATAACCTGAGTTTAATGTATAACCCTGCTCGTTCAAATAACCTGCAGAAGAATAGATGTTATACTTATCACTTGCAACAGCAGCAGAAAGGTTATACTCCTGACGATGACCAGTACGTTCAACAGCCTTCTGCCAATCAAGGTCATCATAGCCAGAACGCATTTTAGCAGTCAACTTACCATTTGCATCAAAGAGAGCATCATCAGCTCCATCATAGATATTACGCTTTACAAAATCAGATACCAAGTGCTGAGTTGCATAGGTTGCAGCTGCAGCATCTGTAGAAACGATACCTCCAGATAGCGCATAATTCTTCATCGCCCTCCAAGAAGCCTCCATCCACTCATTCGGACCTAAGCGGTCATACTCTGCAATACCACGTCTGTAGACACCCTGATCCATCTTCAAAGTAATGTTTGGCTTAGTAGAGAACTTAGCCTTCTTTGTTGTAATCAAGACAACACCATTAGCCGCACGGTTACCATAGAGCGCTGCAGAAGAAGCATCTTTCAATACAGACATAGACTCGATGTCACCAGGATTTAACTCAGCGATATTGCCTTCAAATGGAGTACCATCAACGATATAAAGAGGCTGATCAGCATCTTTAACTAACGTTCCCACACCACGAATGTGAATCTTTGGTGTAGAACCAGGCTCGCCATAAGAGTTATTCACCTGTACACCAGGAGCAGAACCTTCCAACGCACCAGTTACTGTTGTGCTAATACGATCACCGATTTTCTTAGAATCGACAACAGCTACAGAACCCGTAATTGACTGGCGTTTAGCAGTACCATAGGCAACAATTACGACCTCATCAAGGTTCTTGTCATCAGGGGTTAAGCTCACTCTCATGTTGTTTGTTGCAGTAACAGTCTTTGTTACCATACCTACATAAGATACAATCAGCTTAACACCCGCAGGTGCTGAGAGACGGAACTTTCCATCAACATTAGTTACGGTACCAGTCTGAGTACCAGACACAAGGATAGACGCACCAACAACGGGCTGTCCATCATCCGAGGAAACTACAGTTCCGCTAATCTCTGTTTGCGCCAGCGCAGTTCCTAAACTAAGGAATAGGCCGACTAAAAACATCATTAGTCTTTTTTCCATAAATTCTCTCTTTAAATTAATATAAAAAACAAACTATTTCAGGACCAAACTATTAAAACGTAAGGTATTACAAAATTCACTATCATGGTAGATAATTTTCTTAACACTTTACAAAGATAGTATACCCTTTTTAAAGTTCCAAATTGAAATGAGCATAAAAAGAATATTTTCACATTTATTAGCATTTGGTTTTAAAGAAACGATACATTATTGCATGAAAATAAATTAATTATTACGTATAATGGTACTAAAAACACCATATTGTAAGCATAATGTTTTCATTCCCTATTAAAACTTAAGGTAGGTTCTATTAATTTTCACAGGAATTAATAGAACTCAACTCAAATTACCAAACTTCCCAGCTTGTTGGAAATGCTGGTTTGCCATTTCTGAGAAAATGGAATCAACAAAAAATATAGCTACACATAGAAACAGAGACAGAAGCCCTATTTCTTCTTACAAGTACCATATCAACTTATTCACTTGTCTACCTATTCACTTGTTCCCCAATATTGTGTAAAGTCTTTTCGCACTCCTTGAAATCTATATACGGTCTTTTGGCTTCGTAAAGATGCCCAATTGGCTTTCAAAAGATGCCCTTTTGAAGCCTTACTAACGCCCTTTTGAAGCCCAACTAAGCACCTTTTGCAGAGAACTCTTGTAAACATCTGATTTTATGTTAGTTACAAACCTAATTTTTTACAGCTATTTTGAGCTATTTTCACAGGTCTCTACCTTTAAATTATGTAATAATTTTTCAAACTACTAAAAGCGTTTTTAGAAATTAGACAAGAAATAATCTTCATCCCTTTTACACGATTCTTCTGAAAACAGGAACTAAAAATAATTACTGAGGAGTCAAAAGAGAGCTGT
>CAMUQE010000181.1 GCA_947096075.1 Veillonella parvula
TCATTAAGTCTTCAAATTCGTCAAATAAATATAGGTTATCAGTAGGTCCTGGGGATGCTTCTGGATGGTATTGTACGGAGAAGATTGGCAATTCTTTATGACGCATACCTTCTACGGTACCATCATTTACACTACGATGTGTAATTTCTACGAAATCTGGCAAAGAAGTATCATCTACCGCATAACCATGGTTTTGAGATGTAATATATACCCGACCAGTACGTAAATCTTGTACAGGATGGTTAGAACCACGGTGACCAAATTTCAATTTGAATGTGGTGCCACCATAAGCTTGTGCCAATACTTGATGCCCCATACAGATGCCAAAGATTGGTTTCTTACCAAACATTTTCTTTACTTCTTCTACTGCATAGCCAAGATCTTGAGGGTCTCCAGGACCATTAGATAAAAAAATACCATCTGGATTTGCTGCCAACACATCTTCAGCCTTAGCATCTGCAGGAAATACAGTAAGACGACAGCCTGCAGCTTCTAGAGAGCGAAGGATATTTTCCTTTACACCATAATCCATTACCGCTACGTGGAATTCAGCATTTTTATCGCCACGCATACCTTGCCATTTTGTAGTTACACGCATAACTTGATCTGTTGGCAAGTCTTGTTTAAACAATTTTTGAATATCTTCCATAGGGTAATCAGAGCGTACGAGTACGCCCTTCATTACACCATGGTTACGAAGAACACGTGTAATCGCACGTGTATCTACATCATAAAGGCAAGGGATGCCGTGCAAACGAAGATACTCACTAAATAACCCCTCATTTTGCCAGTTAGATGGGAAGTCACACAGTTCACCTACAATAAAACCTTTACAATATGGTTTAGGACCTTGAGTGATAGAATTTAAAGTACCATAATTACCAATTAAAGGATAGGTTAATGTAATAATTTGATCCGCATAGGATGGGTCAGTCAAGATTTCTTGATACCCGGTCATACCTGTGTTAAATACAACTTCGCCTACCGTTGGGGCGCCACCTAATAAGGAACCTTCAAACACGGAACCATCTTCAAGAACTAACTTGCCTTTCATTATAAGACTACGCCCTCCTTCATAACAATTTTGCCATCAACTACTGTGAGTTTAGCTTTACCTGTAACAGTCATACCATCAAATGGGCTAACTTTACCTTTTGTATAAAATTTATTTCTATCTACTGTCCACTTTTCAGTTGTAGAGAATACAGTAATATCCGCTGGCTTACCAACTTCAAGAACACCTGCATCAAGGTGCATCAACTCAGCTGGTCGAGTACTCATATAGTACACAACTTGATCAATGCTAAGTTTATCAGGACCATATGCATTTGTAATAACCGCTGCCAAAGATGTTTCGAGGCCACTGAAACCATTTGGTGCACAGCAGAATTCATGGTCTTTTTCTTCGTATGCATGTGGTGCATGGTCTGTAATAATCGCATCGATTGTGCCATCTTTCAAGCCTTCTAATAATGCTTGGCGATGATCTTCTGAGCGAATTGGAGGAGCCATTTTAAATGCTGGATTATATTCGCGTAGGTATTCATCTGTGAAAGACAAATGTTGGCTTGTAACTTCACAGGTTACATTAAGACCTTTAGCCTTCGCACGGCGCACCATATCTACAGTATTTTTACTACTTACGTGAGCAATATGGATATGACCACCTGTCATTTCAGATAACAAGATATCACGAGCAACAGCCAAATCTTCAGCTACTGCAGGACGACCAATAACACCTAATTCATAAGAAACAATACCTTCATGCATGTGCCCATTCTTAGTCAATGTAATATCTTCTGCATGGTCGATAACCATCTTATTAAACATGGACGAATATTCTAAAGCACGACGCATAAATGCAGCATTTTCTACATAGTGACCATCATCAGAGAAAGCTACAACACCAGCTTCTGCCATATCGCCCATTTCAGCAAGTTCTTTGCCCTCAAGACCTTTAGATACGGCGCCAATGAATTCTACTTTAACAACACCTGTAAGTTCAGCTTGCTTTTTCAAACCTCTTACAAGAACTGCATTATCTACCACAGGATTTGTGTTAGCCATAGTTACAACACGTGTAAACCCACCTGCTGCAGCGGCTTGTGTACCGGAGTGGAAGTCTTCTTTCGCTTCTTGGCCTGGCTCACGTAAATGTGTATGAATATCTATAAGGCCTGGTGCAACGATAAGACCTGTAGCATCGTATACTTCTGCACCATCTGCACTTAAATTTTGACCGATGGCTGCAATTTTACCATCTTTTACGAGAACGTCTGCTACTTCGTTTTGTTTTTTCGCCGGATTTACTACCGTACCATTTTTAATAAGCAAGCTCACTACCGTCACCTCCGATAATAGTTAAGTACAATACAGCCATACGTATAGCTACGCCATTGCGCACTTGTTCTTGAATTACTGATTGGTCAGAATACGCAACATCTGGTGCGATTTCAAGGCCGCGGTTCATTGGACCTGGATGCATTACCATTACATCATCTTTAGCTAGTTTCAATACTTCATTATTGA
>CAMUQE010000182.1 GCA_947096075.1 Veillonella parvula
TGTGTATGTAGAGGCATATATGAATAGTATTTTTGATATTATAGGACCTATCATGATTGGTCCGTCTAGTTCGCATACAGCGGGGGCTGCTCGCCTAGGTAAGATGGCGCGTTGTATTTTTCGTTCTACTCCTAAAAAGGTAGATTTAACTTTATATGGATCTTTTGCAAAAACATACAAAGGTCATGGTACGGATCGTGCCTTGATTGGTGGTCTATTGGGTTATAAAGAAGATGATAAAAATATTCGCATTGCTCATGAAATAGCGAAAAAAGAGGGGATGGAGTTTGCTTTCATCGAGTCTCCTTTAGATGTAGGCCATCCGAATGTGGTGCGTTTTGATATGTATGATGACCATAACCGCCATATGACTGTTATTGGTCGCTCTCTCGGTGGTGGTCAGATTATGATTACCGAAGTAGATGGAAATGATATGTCCATTACAGGTGATGAGTTTACGCTCGTTGTGTTCCATGAGGATAGACCTGGTGCGATTTCTCTTGTTAGTCAAGCATTGAGCGAGTCTGATATTAATATTGCTACGATGCGCGTATTCCGTAAGGGCAAGCACAAGGATGCGGTCATGGTTATTACTACGGATACAGTGGTAAATCCTATTACGGTTCAGTTTATGCGCGAGTGTCCAGGGATTCAAGATGTTATGACCTTTGAAGCGTTATAGGAGGGCGAATAATGAGTTATGCATATGATACAATTGCAGATATTATTCGCCTAGGTGAGGAAAATAATATTTCCTTTGGTGATGTAGTACTGCGCTATGAATTAGAAAATTATGATCGCAATGAAGAAGCGGTTGTTCGAGAAATAGAGAATCGTTTAGATATTTTTGAAAGCTCCATTCAAGACGGTATAGCTTATGCGGAGAAAACAGCTTCTGGTATGTCGGGTGGTCAAGCAGCACAGCTTAATGGTCAAGCACCGCGTTTTATGAGTGAAATCGCATATAAGGCGATGACGTATGCTATTGCCGTAAACGAGGCTAATGCAAAGATGTTCCGCATTGTCGCCTGTCCTACGGCTGGCTCTTGTGGTGTTATGCCTGGTGCTGTGAAAGCAGTGGCTGATCACTACCAATTAGATAGAGCCACAGTTGTAAAAGGCTTCTTAGCTGCGTCTGGTATTGGCAATGTCGTGGCAAATCGCGCTTGTGTTGCTGGTGCTGTTGGCGGTTGCCAAGCCGAAATCGGTACAGCGGCGTGTATGGCGGCAGGGGCTATCGTTGAAATGATGGGTGGATCACCACGACAAGTAGGTCATGCTATCGCATTGTGTATGAAAAATCTATTGGGGCTTGCTTGTGATCCAGTGGCGGGACTCGTAGAGGTACCATGTGTTAAACGTAATGGCTTCTATGCAGTTCATGCTATTACTGCATCTGAAATGGCGTTAATGAATATTGAAAGCCAAATTCCACCAGATGAAGTCATCGAAGCGATGAATAATATAGGTCGTGCTATGCCGGCAGCATTGCGTGAAACAAGTGATGGCGGTCTTGCGGTAACACCGACAGGTACAGCTATTGCGGAAAGAGTGCAATCCTTATAAGGATTGCACTTTTTTCATGCTTTCATTTGTAGTAAAATAAAAGTTAGACTAGTTCAGAAAGGAGCGTGTATGATGGAACAAGCAAATCGGATATTGACCGTATTAGAAGAAGCCGGTCATGAAGCCTATATCATAGGCGGCGCTGTGCGCGATATTTTGATGCATCAACAGCCGCATGACTTCGATATTGTGACGTCTGCACGTCCCGATACAGTGATTGAGGTTCTTCGCGGTCATGATATTCAAACGACAGACCTCGTAGGAAAATCTTTTGGTGTAGTGGTAGCTACATTAGAGGGCAAGCAATACGAAATCGCTACATATAGAACAGAACGATATGGTGCAGATAGCCATCGTCCCGAAGAAATTACTTATGCCGATACCTTAGAAGAAGATGTGTTGCGTCGTGATTTTACTGTCAACGGCATAGCTATGAACCGTTATGGTGAAGTTATAGACCTTGTAGGTGGACGACGTGATATCAAACATAAAACGTTACGAACCATTGGTAATGCGCAGGAACGTTTCGAAGAAGACGCATTGCGATTATTTAGAGCATGCCGCTTTGTGGCAAAGCTAGATTTCTTACCTACCGAAGACTTATTAGAAGCTATGCCAAAGGCATTTTATCGTGTGCCTGGGTTATCTCTTGAGAGAGTCCGTAGTGAACTGGACCGACTCATGTTAGAGCCCGCTGTGGCTAAGGGCCTTGATGTATTAGTACAATCTCGCTTGGCCGAGTGCTCTTGTCGCGTTGTAGAAAATGGCGTGGCTCGTGAAGTGCCTATTTTACCAGAGCTATACCATCTTGTGAATTTACCACAAGAAAAAGACTTTCACGAATTTGATGGTTGGTATCATACATTAGCCGTTGTATCTCATACAGAACCAGATTTAACATTACGTTGGGGTGCCTTATTACATGATGTGGCAAAGGGAATGCCAGCGATACGTGCTG